>DATAFN010000093.1:0-16682 GCA_036257435.1 Actinomycetes bacterium | reverse complement strand
GGTGCCGCGCAGCTCCGGCGGGCGGTCCGCGGTGAGCACAACGAGCGGCACGTGTGCGTGCGCCGCCTCGGCCACCGCCGGATGGAGGTTCGCTGCGGCGGTGCCCGAGGTGCAGACCAGCGCGGCCGGGCGGCCTGACATCTTGCCCAGGCCGAGGGCGACGAAGCCGGCCGAGCGCTCGTCGATCCGTACGTGCATGCGGATCCGCGGGTCGGCGTGTAGCGCGAGGGCCAGCGGAGCGGAGCGCGAACCCGGCGCGACCACCGCCTCGGTGACGCCGCACCGGATCAGCTCATCCGCCAGCACCCGGGCGAGCGCGGTGGCCGGGTTCACGTAATCACCATCGGCCTCATTGTGCCGGAGCCCTCAGCCGGTACCCCGTCGAGCCGGTCGGATGGCCGCGCTTCCGGTGACCCCGGCAGCTCCATGATTACATCTGGTCCGGCGTCGCGATCCCGAGCAGGCCGAGCCCCCGCCGCAAGGTCCGGGCCGTCAGGTCGCAGAGCACCAGCCGGCCAGCGCGGACCGCCGGCTCCGGTGCGGCGAGCACTGGGCAGTTCTCGTAGAAGGTCATGAACGCGGATGCGAGCCGGTAGAGATATCCGGCGATGCGATGCAGCTCCAGGGTGTCGCTGACCTCGTGTACCACACCGGCGAAGCCGAGCAGCTCCAACGCCAGCTTCCGCTCCGCCGGCTCGGTCACCGGCACCGGTCCGGCACCGGGCGGGCCCGCATCGGCTCCGGCGCGGCGGAAGATCGACCGGATCCGGGCGTGGGCGTACTGCAGATACGGTGCGGTATTCCCGTCCAGCGCCAGCATCCGGTCCAGGTCGAACACGTAGTCCTTGACCCGGTCGGTGGACAGGTCGGCGTACTTGACCGCGCCGATCCCGACCGCGCTGGCGACCGCGTCGCGCTCGGCCGGGTCGAGCGCGGGGTTTTTTTCTGCGACCAGCGCACCAGCCCTGGCTACTGCCTCGTCGAGCAGGACGGTCAGCTTCACCGAGACGCCGGCCCGGGTCCGCAGTAGCTTGCCGTCGCTGCCGAGCACCGAACCGTGACCGACGTGCTCGGCCCGGGCCGGCGGTTTCAGCCAGCCGGCCTCGCGCGCGATCTCGTAGATCATCTCCAGGTGCAGGCGCTGCGGTAGCCCGACCACATACAACAGCCGGGTGGCCCCGAGGTCGCGTAGCCGGTGCCGGATGGTGGCCAGGTCGGTGGTCGCGTAGCCGTACCCGCCATCCCGCTTGCGCACGATGAGCGGCAGCGGGTCGCCGTCCCGATTCGTGAAGCCGGCCGGGAACACACAGGCGGCGCCGTCGCTGATCGCGAGCAGCCCGAGCGAGTCGAGCTCGGCGATGACCGAGCCGAGCTCGTCCTGGTGGGAGCTCTCGCCGTCGTAGTCGGCCTGGGTCAGCTCGACGTCCAGGCGCCGATACACCTCGGCGAAGTACCGCTTCGACTCCCTGATCAGCACCGCCCACAACCCGCGGGAGGCTGGATCGCCGCCCTGCAGCAGCACCACCCGGCGGCGAGCGCGGTTCGCGAAGTCCTGATCGCTGTCGAATTTCACCCGCGCGGCCTGGTAGAAGCCGGTGAGGTCGCCGACGGACAGCTCATCCGCGGCGCCGTCCTCGCCCACGTCGACCAGGTGCTCGATCAGCATCCCGAACGGTGTGCCCCAGTCGCCGATGTGGTTCTGTCTGATCACGGTGTGCCCGAGCCAGGTCAGCAGCCGTGCAACCGCGTCGCCGATGATGGTCGAGCGCAGGTGGCCGACGTGCATCTCCTTGGCCGCGTTCGGCGCCGAGTAGTCGACCACGACCGTTTCCGGGTGCTCGGCTCGCGTGACGCCGAGCCGATCGTCGGGTGTCAGTTCCGCGATCAGCCGGCCCAGGACCCGGTCGGCGACGGTGAGATTGATGAAGCCGGAGCCGGAGACCGCGACCTGGTCACACAGGTCGGCGAGTTCGGCGCGCGCCACGACCTCCGCCGCGACCTCTCGCGGGTTTCGGTCCCGCCGGCGGGACAGCGCGAGCGCCCCGTCGGACTGGAAGTCGGCGTGTTGGGACCGGCGGACTACCGGATCGACCGGCTCACCCGCGACCGCCTCGTACGCGCCGGCCAGCCGTTCGGTCAGCAGCTGCTCGAGGTCGGCCATGGATCACAAATGTAGGCGGGGGCACCGGCGAGCCCGTGAGTAGGTGACGCCGGGGAAGGATCCGAGGATAACCCGCCGCTGTAGCGCCGAAAGATCAGGACAAGCTATGGCAAGTGCGCGCTGTTAGCACTCGGATCCTTCACACCCCGCGCAGGCGCTACGGGCGCTTCGGGAACTGCCCGAAATCGGGCCGGCGCCGCTGCACGTACGCGTCCCGACCCTCCTGCGCCTCCTCGGTCATGTAGAACAGCAGCGTCGCGTCACCGGCAAGCTGCTGGATCCCGGCCAGCCCGTCGTCCGCGGCGTTCAGCGACGCCTTGAGCATGCGCAGCGCGAGCGGCGACATGGTCAGCATCTCCCGGCACCACGCGACCGTTTCCACTTCTAACCGCTCCAGCGGCACCACCGTGTTGACCAGACCCATCTCCAGCGCCTGCGCCGCGTCGTACTGCCGGCACAGAAACCAGATCTCGCGCGCCTTCTTCTGGCCAACCATCCGGGCGAGCAGGCCAGATCCGTAACCGCCGTCGAACGACCCGACCTTGGGCCCGGTCTGGCCGAACCGCGCGTTGTCGGCCGCGATCGTCAGGTCGCAGCAGACGTGCAGGACGTGCCCGCCACCGATCGCGTAGCCGGCCACCATCGCGACCACCGGCTTCGGGGTTCGGCGGATCTGCACTTGCAGGTCGAGCACGTTGAGCCGGCCGATGCCCTTACTCGCCACCGCGTCGTCGCCGAGGTAGCCGTCGTCGCCGCGGATGCGCTGGTCGCCACCGGAACAGAACGCGAGGTCGCCCTGCCCGGTCAGGATGATGACGCCGATCGTGTCGTCGTCGCGGGCCAGGTTGAACGCGTGCTGCAGCTCGAACAGGGTCTGCGGGCGGAACGCGTTGCGCACCTCCGGCCGGTTTATCGTGATCTTGGCGATCCCCTCGGCCACCTCGTACCGGATGTCCCGGTAGTCACCGGCCGGCGCCCAATCCGCGCCTGGCTTGATCGTGCTGGCCGCCGGATCGACCGTCCCGCCCCCGTGGGCACCCGCACTGCCGCTCATCGCTCTCCTCCTGCCGGACCCCGGCCTCACCCTAACCGGTGACTTTCCGGCCAACTCGGGCGACCGGATGGTCACGCGTTAGCCTGAGCCGGCCATGACCGGAAACCGTCCACTGATCGCGCTGACCTGGCCGGCGGGTGACGCGGGGGCCACAGACGGCTCGACGGAGGCCGCGGTCACCACGGTCGAGCTCATCGAACTCGTCGACGACGCGCTGCGGGGCGGCCCGGCGCTGGCGCTCATCCCAGGCGGTCCGGCGGTCCGGCACCGGTCGCTGCTCGACGCGCTCGGCCCGCAGCACCCGCTCGAGTCCCCGGACATCGCGTTCGTGGTCCCAACCTCCGGCACTAGCGGCGCTCCGAACGGCGTGCTGCTGACCGCGGCCGCGGTCACCCACTCCGCCCGAGCCACCCACGAGGCGCTCGGCGGACCCGGCCATTGGCTACTTACGCTGCCGCCGACACAGGTCGCCGGGCTGCTCGTGCTGGCCCGGGCGGCGCTGGCCGGAATGGATCCGGTGATCATGGACCTGGACGCCGGATTCGGCGCGGACGGGTTCGCCGCGGCCGCCGCAGGGCTGGCGAGCGCGGCCCGCCGTTACACCGCGCTGGTGCCCACCCAGCTGGACCGCCTGCTGGCCGGCGAGACCGGCCGCGCAGCCCTGTCCCGGTTCGACGCGATCCTGCTGGGCGGCGCTCCGGCGCCGGCCCGGCTGCTGTCCGGCGCGGCCGAGCTCGGGGTCCGCGTCGTCGGCACCTACGGCATGACGGAGACGGCCGGCGGATGCGTGTACGACGGCCGGCCGTTGCCCGGCGTACGGGTCGAGGTGGATCCGGGGCAACAGATCCGGATCAGCGGGCCGAATCTGGCCAGCGGCTACCGGCTCCGCCCCGATCTGACGGCGCAGCGGTTCCGGGACGGCTGGTTCCGTACTGCCGACTACGGGGTCTTCACCCCGGACGGTCGGCTGGAAGTGCTCGGCCAGACCGACGATGCCGTCATCACCGGCGGGGTAATGGTCTCGGCGGCGCGGGTGGCCGCGCTGCTGGTCGAGCACCCGCGAATCGCCTCCGCGGCGGTATTCGGCGTGCCCGACCCGGAGTGGGGCGAGCGGCTGGTCGCCACCGTGGTGCCGCGTGATCCGGCCTACCCGCCTGGCCTGGACGAGGTGCGCCGCTGGGTTCGAGACCGGGCCGAGGCGGCGATGGCACCGAAGGAACTCGTGGTGGCGGTCGCGCTGCCGACGCTGGAGTCCGGCAAGGTGGACATCCGCGCTGTCCGTACCGCATACCAGGCGCCAGCTCGCGCGGCAGAGCAGCGCGGCGACAGCTAGCGGGGTACGCGGATGGCCAGTGTCAGGCAGTGGGTCGAGGGGGCCCGACCGCGAACGCTGCCAGCAGCGCTCGCCCCGGTGGCCGTCGGCACCGGGGTGGCTGCCGCCGAAGGCACGCCAGTTGCCTGGCGCGCGCTGGCCGCGCTGTTCGTGGCGCTCGCGCTGCAGGTCGGGGTGAACTACGCGAACGACTACTCCGACGGTGTCCGGGGCACCGACGCGGATCGGGTCGGCCCGTTCCGGCTGGTCGGCTCCGGCGCCGCCCGGCCCGGCACGGTCAAGGCCGCCGCTTGGGCATGCTTCGCAGCCGCGGCAGTCGCCGGCCTTGCCCTGGCCGCGGTCACCACCTGGTGGCTGATCGCAGTCGGCGCGGCCGCGATCGGCGCCGCTTGGTTCTACACCGGTGGCGCCCGTCCGTATGGCTACCGGGCGCTCGGCGAGCTGTCGGTGTTCGTGTTCTTCGGACTGGTCGCGGTGGTCGGCACCAGCTATGTCCAGCTCGAACGGGTTACCTGGCTCGCGGTGCTCGCCGCGATCCCGGTCGGGCTGCTGGCCTGCGCGCTGCTGGTCGCGAACAACCTGCGCGACATTCCGACCGATGGGCCGGCCGGGAAACGGACGCTGGCGGTGCTGTTGGGCGACCAGGCCAGCCGGCGGCTGTTCGGCGGCCTGCTGATCGCGTCGTTCCTGCTCGCCGTGCTGATTGCCGTGCTGCACACACCCTGGGCGCTGCTCACGCTCGGCGCCGTCCCACTGGCGATCCGACCCATTCGCGCGACCTGGTCCGGAGCGAACGGCCGGGCGCTGATTCCGGTGCTCCGGGACACCGCTCGCGTCCAGCTCGCGTACGGACTACTCCTGGCCGCTGGACTCGCGCTCGGCGGCTAGCGCGGTCCACGGCTCGCGGACCGCAGGCCCGCGCACTCGACGGCCTGCCCCGATAGCCGGAGCCGGGAGATACCCTGTCCAGAGTCACCGGGTCAATGAAGGGGCATGGAGATGCTACGAGTGCTGCCCTTCGTGTTGTTCCTCGGGATCTGGCTGTTCGCCCTCATCGACTGCGTCATGACTCCGGAGCGCGAGGTCCGGAACCTGCCGAAGATCGCGTGGATCGCCGTCATCGTGCTGACTCTGGTCATCGGCGCGGTGTGCTGGCTGTTCCTTGGGCGCCCCAGCACGCGGCTGCGCCCGGGCTCGCCAGCCCGCCGGCCGGCCGGCGGCACCGGCGCGCGCCCTCCGGCCAGCCCGCCGAGGGGGCCGGTCGGGCCCGACGACGACCCGGAGTTCCTCCGCCAGCTTGGCCGCAGTAACGCCGAGCACGAGCGGCTCCTGCGGGACTGGGAGCAGCACCTCAAGGACCAGGAGCAGGAACAGCGGCGGAAGCGGGCCCGCAGGCAGGAGCGCGAGGACGGCCGCAAGGGCGACGGCAACAGCCAGCCGGCCGCTCCGGACAGTTCGGATGGCACCGACGGACCGGACGGCTCCGAGAGCTGATCCCGACCGGCAGCCGGCCGGCTACGGTCATCCGGCGTACGAGTGCTTGCCGATGATCCAGATGTTCACCCCGAACAGGTTGAACAGCAGGCACCCGATCCCGACCAGCGCAATCATCGCCGCGGCCCGGCCCTTCCAACCCGCAGTGACCCGGGCGTGCAGGTATCCGGCGAACACCACCCAGGTGATGAACGACCAGGTCTCCTTCGGATCCCAGCCCCAGTAGCGACCCCACGCGTTCTCCGCCCAGATCGCGCCGGCGATGACCGCGAACGTCCAGATCGGGAACGCGAACGCGAACACGCGGTACGCCATCCGGTCGATCACATCGGGGTCGGGCAACCGGCGGGCTCCGATGTAGGCCGGGCCGAGCCCACGCCGGGCCCGAAGGTCGAGCCCGAGGTAGAGCAGCGTCAGCACCGCACCGATCGTGAAGCACCCGCTCGCGATCACCGCGGCCGCGACGTGGATGACCAGCCAGACCGAGTGCAGCGCGGGCATCAACTGGCCGGCCTCGACGTAGAGCACGGTGACCGCGGCGCCGAGCGCGAGCAGCACCGGCATCGTGACGAACAGGCCTAGCCAGCGCGCGTCGAAGCGACGCAACAGGCCCAGGTAGACCAGCACGACGACCAGCGTGCCGGCAGTGACGAACTCGTACATGTTGCCCCACGGCACCCGGCCCACCGACAGGCCGCGGGTCAGCACGCCGGCCAGGTGCAGGCCACAGGCTAGGACCGTTAGCGAAATACCGATCCGGCCCAGCCGCTCGGCCCGGTCAACCGGCGTGCCGTCATCCGCCGGCGCGTCCACTGGTATCGGCGCCTCTGCGCCCGCGTCGCTGCCACCTCGCCCGCCGGCCGCCTCGCCCGCGCCACCGGCCGTGACCAGCGCGGGCACGGTCCGACCGACCCGGCTGCGCGCCCCGAACGCCCACTCGGCGACGTACGCGACCAGCGCCAATGCGTAGACCGCGGTCGCCGAGACGACAAGGTTGTAGCTGATGCTCGCCAGCGTTTCGTTGACCATGCCTAGTCCCTGTCCGTCACTGCGAGGTCCTTGTCCGCTCCCCGAGCCGCTCGCGCAACCGGGCCGTGAGCCGTTCCACCTCGTCGCCGAGTCCGGGCGCCTCGGTCCGGGCCAGCGCGCCGATCTCGACAACCGTACGCCCGGGCAGGTCCGTGCTCGCCCGTACCCACACCCGGCGCCGCCGGATGCTCAGTGACAGCAGCAGCCCGATCAGCGCGAGCGCTGCCGACACCAGCGCCGGTAGTCGCCCGGGATCCTGGGCGATATCCAGGTTGACCCACTCTCGGTAGCCGTCGAACGTGATCGAGCCCAGCCCACCGGGCAGTTCGGCGCGCTGTCCCGGCGCCAGCGCGGTGCGCCACGGCCCTGCGGACGGATCGGAGTCCGCCTGCAACTGGGTCAGCTTGCGGGTGTCCAGCCGGTACACCGATTGCGGGATGCCCGCGTCCAGTCCGAGATCGCCTCGCCAGCCGGTGAGCACCAGCCGCGGGTTGAGCGCGGCCGGGAACGTCGAGATCGGCCCGAGTTTCGGGTCGAACGCGGCCGTGGGCAGGAAGAAGCCGTCGAAGCCCAATTGCTCGGGCACCGCGTCCGGCACCTTGATCACACCGCCCGAAGTGAGGCTGGTCGGCTCCTGGCGGATGAACGGCACCGCGCCATGGAACACGATCTCGCCGGCGGCATCGCGAACGGTCACCACGGGCGCGTAGCCGTGCGCGCCGAGGAACACCTTGACCCCGCCCACCTCCAGCGGATGGTTGACCCGGATCCGATGGGCCTGGATCGGGCCACCGGGCTCGGGCGAGTAGTCGACGACCGCGGCGAAGTCGGCCGGCTGGCCACGCTGCGGGCCCGATTCGAAATACCGGGCGGAGAAGTCGGTGAGCTCGAGCGTGAACGGCCACAGCCGCTCGGGATCGAGCATCCGGCCCGGGGTGAGCGTGTCGTACTGGGTGGGCGTGTTCGTGAAACCGTCCCCCTCGACCACGAGCGCGCTGCCGCGGAAGCCGTACATCTTGCCGGCCGCGAACGCCACCAGCAACCCGAGGACGGCCAGGTGGAACAGCAGGTTGCCGGTCTCGCGCAGGTAGCCCTTCTCGGCCCGGACGGTGCGCGGCTCGACCACGACCCGGAACCGCGCGCGGCTCAGCTCCTGCCCGGCCGCTGCCACCACCGTGGCCGGCTCGGCGCCAGTGTCGAACGTGCGGTAGCCGGGCAGCCTGGACAGGTTGCGCGGAGTTGCCGGCGGCCGGGCTCGCAGGGCCGCGGCATGCTGCCAGCTGCGCGGCAGGAAGCAGCCGATCAGCGAGACGAACAGCAGCAGGTAGATCGCGGCGAACCAGATCGAGCCGAATACGTTGAACAGACCGAACCGATCCAGCCACGGCGCGGCATCCGGGTGGGCCGCGATGAAGTCGCGCACCGCTGCCGGGTTCTGCGACGTCTGCGGGATCACCGAGCCGGGTACTGCGGCCAGCGCGAGCAGGAACAGCAGGATCAGCGCGACCCGCATGGAGGTGAGCTGCCGCCACATCCAGCGCAACAGCTCGAGTGGACCGAGCTCGGGCAGCCGCGGCGGGGTTCGGTCGATCGGGTCGGGAGCGACGGGTGCGGCCTCGGCGGTTCGGCCGGACGAGATCGTGCTCATCGCGCTACACCGCTGGGGTGAACGTCGAGGTCCACACCCGCAGCTGGATGGACAGGTCGGTCCACAGCCCGGTAACCAGCAGCAACCCGAGCACGATGAGCATCGCGCCACCGGCCCGCATCACCCACAGGTGGTGCCGCCGGACCCAGGCGAACGCGCCGAGCGCCCGCCGGAACCCGACGGCGGCCAGCACGAACGGCAGGCCGAGCCCGAACGAGTACGCCACAGTCAGCAGCGCACCCCGGCCGGCGCTCGCGGTCGTGTAGGCCAGCGCCTGCACTGCGCCCAGCGTCGGCCCGATGCACGGCGTCCAGCCGAGGCCGAACAGCGCGCCGAGCACCGGGGCGCCGACCAGGCCGGCGGTCGGCATCGCGTGCAACCGCCACTCCCGCTGCAAACCGGGCAGCAGGCCGAGGAACGCCAACCCGAAGACGATGACGAGCAGCCCCAGCCCGACATTGATCGCGTTCTGGTGTTCCAGCAGGTCGGAACCGAGATAACCGAACAGCGCGCCGAACGAGGCGAACACCGCGGTGAATCCGAGCACGAACAGCAACGTGCCGGCCAGCACCCGGCCCCGATGACCACCCGGATTGTCGGGCTCGGCGAGCTCGGCGCCGGACATGCCGGTGAGGTAGGACAGGTAGCCGGGCACCAGCGGCAGGATGCACGGGGACAGGAACGACACCAGGCCGGCGATGACCGCTACCGGCAGCGCGAGCAGCAGCGGACCGTCGGTGACCACCCCGGCAAACCCGTCCACGGCTAGGCCCGCCCGCGCTCGGCGACGATCGGCGCGAGCAGGTCGCGCAACATCGGCTCGCTTAGCGGGGTCAGCGCCCGGGCGGCCATTCGGCCCTCCCGGTCGATCACCAGCGTGGTCGGGATCGCCGCCGGTGGGAGGGTGCCGCGGAACGCCACCAGCAGCTCACCGTCGCGATCGACCACGCTGGGGTAGCTGATTCCGACCCTGCGCTCGAACGCCCGAGCGTTGTCCGGCTCGTCCCTGGTGTTGAGCCCGACGAACGCGACGCCGTCGGCCCTGATCGATTGATAGACCTGCTCCAGGTTCGGCGCCTCGGCCCGGCACGGCGCGCACCAGGAGGCCCACACGTTGAGCACGACCACCTTGCCGCGCAACGCGCCCAGGTCGAACCGGTCGCCGGTCAGCGTCGTGCCAGCCAGCGCCGGGGCCGGCTTCCGGTCGGCGGCCGGCACGGTCTGGACCGAGCCGTTGCCGGCCACGAACGCCTGCTCTGCGCCGCCCCGGCCGGCCCCACCGGACGACCAGCCGCAGCCCGCCAAGCCGGCGACCAGCGCGGCCACTAGCAGCACCAACCCGGCTGGACTCGGCCGGCGGGTGTCTCCTGGGCAGCGCGAGGCGGTCATGGTCGGTGCTCAGGCTCCGCTGGAGAACGTCTTGGCGTACTTGGCCGGCAGCAGATCCCGAGCCGGCTCGGTATAGCCGACCGCCTCGATCTCGTCGCCGATGTACGTGAAGCTGGTGAGGCTGGCCAGTGTGCACTGTCGCTTGCGCGGGTCGTGCCACAGGTGCCGGCCCTCGACATGGCAGCGGGTGACCCAGATCGGCAGCTGATGGCTGACCACGATCACCTCCGCGCCGCGAGCCTGATCACGAGCGTCGGCCATCGCGGCCAGCATCCGGCCGACCTGGTTACGGTACGGCTCACCCCAGGACGGCCGGAACGGATTACGCAGATACCGCCAGTGCGCGGGCCGGCGCAGCGAGCCGTCCCCGACCCCGAACGTCATTCCCTCGAAGACGTTCTCCGCCTCGATGACCCGCGGATCGGTGCGCACCTGCAGGCCGAACGCGGTCGCGATCGGCTGGGCGGTCTCCAAAGCCCGCTCCAGCGGCGAGGAGACCACGGCCGCGATGTTCTTCTCGGTGCTGCGCAGGTACTCGATGATCCGATCGGCCATCTTCCGCCCGAGCTCGGAGAGGTGGTAGCCGGGCAACCGGCCGTACAACACACCGGTCGGGTTCCGCACCTCACCGTGCCGAAGCAAATGGACGGTGGTGATCTCGGCGTCGGACGTCATCCGGCCTCCTGATCGGCGGGCCTGGCGGCGGCAGCGGCCTTGGCGGCCGCCGGAAACGCGTCGATGACCCGGTCCAGTGCGGCGTCATCGTGGGCGGCGGACACGAACCAGGCCTCGTACGCACTCGGTGGCAGGTACACGCCCTGGTCCAGCATGCGGTGGAAGAACGCGGCGAACCGGTGCGTCTCCTGTCGTCTGGCCACCTCGAAGTCGGTGACATCCGCATCGACGAAGAACACGGAGAACAGGTTCCCGGCGTACTGGAGCCGGTGCGGCACGCCTTCCTTGTCCAGCGCAGCGCTGGCCGCCTGGCCGATCAAGGCCGCGGCCCGGTCGAGGTGGTCGTAGACATCGGGCGTGCAGTTGCGCAACGTGGCGAGCCCAGCCGCGGTCGCCACCGGATTACCGGACAGCGTGCCGGCCTGGTACACCGGTCCACTCGGGGCGAGCATCGCCAGCACGTCCCGTCGGCCGCCAAAGGCGGCGGCTGGGAACCCCCCGCCCAGCACCTTGCCGAACGTGACGAGATCCGGGGTGATGCCCTCGATCCCGTACCAGCCGGCCCGGCTGACCCGAAACCCGGTCATCACCTCGTCGGAGATGAACAGCGCGCCGTGCTCCCGGCAGAGCTCGGCGATCCGGGCGGTGAATCCGGCTCGGGGCGGAACGACGCCCATGTTGCCCGGCGCCGCCTCGGTGATGACCGCGGCGATGGTCGGGCCATGTGCGGCGAATGCGGTTTCGAGCGCCGCCGTGTTGTTGTACCTGAGCACGATCGTGTCCTGCGCCTGCGCGCCGGTCACCCCGGGGGTGTCCGGCAAGGCGAACGTGGCCACTCCGGAGCCCGCGCTGGCCAGCAGTGCATCGACGTGACCGTGGTAGCACCCGGCGAACTTGATGACCTTCGTGCGACCGGTGTAGCCGCGGGCCAGCCGGAGCGCCGACATGGTCGCTTCGGTGCCGGAGCTGACCAGCCGCACCAGCTCGGCCGGCGCCACCCGGTCGACGATCTCCTCCGCGAGCGCGACCTCGCTCTCGGTGGGAGCACCGAAGGACGTGCCGCCGGCGACCGCACGTTGCGCGGCCGCCACCACCGCTGGATGGGCGTGCCCGAGAATCAGCGGGCCCCAGGAGCAGACTAGGTCGACGTACTCCCGCCCGTCCGCATCGGTGAGATAGGCACCGCGCCCGGTGGCCATGAACCGCGGCGTGCCGCCGACCGCGCGGAATGCGCGCACCGGCGAGTTGACCCCGCCCGGGATGAGCGCCGCCGCCCGCTCGAACAAAGCCCGCGACCGCGGTACCTCGGCAGTGGTGAACGGCTGCGGCATGCGGCCCAGTCTGTCAGCCCCTGCTCCGTCGGATGCCGCTACCCCACCAGCGTTTGCCGCTACCCCGCCCCCGGCTCGGCGGTGGGCGCGCGGGTCGGCTCGAACGCACGACCACCATCCGCGGCCAGCGCCTGTGCGACCTGCCTGAGGTTGCTGATCCACTCCTGCTCGGGCACCGGCGGCAGCAGATCGTCCCAGATCGCCAGGCACGTCCCGCGCATCTGCCACATCCCGGCCGGTCTGGTCAGGAACCAGACGTGCAGGTGCTCGGCGCCGTCCCCCCACCGGTTGACGTGTACCCTCGCCACCCCGTCCAGGACCCGCATGGCGTGTGACAACCGCCGGATCATCAGGCCGAACTCGGCGGTCAGGTCGTCGGGCATGTCTTCGAGGTCGTAGTGCGCGTTCGGAAACAGCATGAGCACCGCGGGCAGCCCGGTCGGCGCGCCGAGATATCTGACGTGCCACCGCTCGTCCCGCCACAACACGCCGCGCTCGGGCTCGGCGCAGACCCGGCAGTCGCCACCGCCGGGCTCGCCGTTGCGCGCCGGCTCCGGCACCAGCGGCGGGTCGAGCACCTTGATCTGGAGATCGCCCTCGAACGGGAAGATGTCCCAGTGCGCGATCTCGGGCAGCGGCAACCGCTGCCCGATCGGCAGCCGCGTCACATACCCGCTGGGCTCGGTCGACGGATCCATGCAAGCAGCGTGCCAGCGCCCACCGACCGATTCTGCTCCGGGGCGCTCGGCGAGTGCGGCCGCGCTCGTGGCGAAGACCGATCCCCGCTCGCAAGCGGACGCAGCGAGGGGCCGTCCGCAGCGATGATCGCGCGGAACGGCCCCTCGGGGCGGTCACCTGGAGTCTGTGCCGACTACCGGCGACCGCCCGGAGGTGCCGCACGCCTACGGAAAAGCTGCCACTGACGGCGAACCGCCAGGAGCTCGTTCCGCCGGCTCAGCCGGTTAGGGCTGATTCGCGCGGCTCCTCCCAAATATCGCGCCACTTCCGAGTGCCCCTACATAAGGCCAGATATCTGTGCCGCCGGCAACCCTTTTTGGCGAGCCACTCGGCCCAACGCCTTGATCAGGGGTTCGAGATGCCGGTAGGTGGCGCTGGCGCCCCTGATCACGAATGCGGAGGCGTCCAGGGGCGTGATCGCGCAAGCTGGGGTGCGTTACCCGGCGCAGCTAGCGGAGTGCCTGCGCCAGTTCGGCCGCCCAGTAGGTAAACACCAGATCGGCGCCGGCCCGGCGAATCGACAGGACCGTCTCGGCGATCGCCCGCTCGCGGTCCAGCCACCCATTGGCGGCGGCCGCCTCGACCATCGCATACTCGCCGGATACCTGGTACGCGGCCACCGGGACGGTTACCGCGTCCTTGACCCGGCGCACGACGTCCAGGTACGACAGGGCCGGCTTGACCATCACGATGTCCGCACCCTCGACCAGGTCGAGGTCGACTTCGCGCAACGCCTCGATCCCGTTGGCCGGGTCCATCTGGTAAGTGCGCCGATCGCCGATCAGCGAGGACTCCACCGCCTCGCGGAACGGCCCGTAGAACGCCGAGGCGTACTTGCTGGCGTACGCGAGCAGCACCACATCCGGCCGCCCGGCCGCATTGAGCGCGGTGCGCACCGCGCCGATCTGGCCGTCCATCATCCCGCTCAAGCCGAGCACGGCCGAGCCGGCCGCCGCCTGAACCAGTCCCATCTCCGCGTAGCGAGCCAGCGTCGCGTCGTTGTCCACCGAACCGTCCGGGCCGAGCACCCCGCAGTGCCCGTGCGAGGTGTATTCGTCCAGGCAGAGGTCGCTCATCACGACGGTGGCATCGCCCACCTCGGCGATCACCTCGCGCAGCGCGACCTGGAGGATCCCGTCCGGATCGGTGCCGGCCAGGCCGAGTGGATCCTTGTGCTCCTCACTCGGCACCGCGAACAGCATCACCCCACCGACACCCGCGGCGGCAGCCTCCGCAGCCGCCTTGCGGAGCGAGTCCGTCGTGTGCTGGACGACGCCCGGCATGGACCGGATCGGAATGGGCTCGGTCGCGCCTTCCTTGACGAACAGCGGCAACACCAGGTGCCGTGGCTCTACCGAGGTCTCGGCCACCAGCCGGCGCAGCGCCGCGGTGGCGCGCAACCGGCGCGGTCGCTCGACCGGGTACGGACTCATCAGACCTCCGCGCTGTCTACTTCGCCTTCCGCCGCGCGGCCGACCGCCGCTCGCTGGGCCGGGTCACCGGCTCCCCGGCCTCGGCCAGCGCCAACCGCCGGGCAGCACCGTACTCCGCCAGTGCCTCGGCCAGGATCGAAACCGACGGCTCCCCGGCCAGCACGTCCACCCGCAGTCCGTGCTCCTCCGCGGTCTTCGCGGTCTGCGGACCGATGCACGCGATCACCGTAGCGGCGTGCGGCTTACCCGCGATCCCGACCAGGTTTCGCACCGTCGACGACGAGGTGAAGATCACCGCGTCGAAGCCACCGCCCTTGATCGCCTCGCGAATCGGCGCCGGCGGCGGGGTGGCCCGCACCGTTCGGTACGCGGTCACGTCGTCGACCTCCCAGCCGAGCTCGAGCAAGCCGGCGGCCAGCGTCTCGGTAGCGATGTCGGCGCGCGGCAGGAAGACCCGGTTGATCGGGTCGAACACCGAGTCGTACGGCGGGAAGTCCTCGAGCAGGCCGGCCGCCGACTGCTCCCCGGTCGGCACCAGGTCTGGCTTGATGCCGAACTCGCGGACCGCCGCAGCAGTGGCGTCGCCGACCACGGCGACCTTGATCCCGGCGAACGCGCGGGCGTCCAGACCGTACTGCTCGAACCGCTCCCGTACCGCCTTGACCGCGTTCACCGAGGTGAACGCGACCCACTCGTAGCGGCCGGTGACCAGGCCCTTGATCGCGCGTTCCATCTGCTGCGGGGTGCGCGGCGGCTCGACCGAGATGGTCGGCACCTCCTCGGGCACCGCACCGTAGCCGCGCAGCTGCTCGGACAGCGCGCCGGCCTGCTCCTTCGTGCGCGGAACCAACACCCGCCAGCCGAACAGCGGCTTGGTCTCGTACCAGGACAGCGCGTCCCGGTGCTTGACCACCTCGCCGATCACGGTGACCACCGGGCCGGACAGCTTCGCGGCGCGCACATCCGCGGCCACCTGCTCCAGCGTGGAGGCGACCGTACGCTGCTCGGTCGTGGTTCCACCGGCGGTGAGCAGCACCGGGGTAGCCGGTTTGCGCCCGGCCGCGATCAACGCCTTGGCGATCTCGCCGATCGACCCGAGCGCGTTGGCAAGCACCAGCGTCGTGTGCGGGTCGGCGTGCTGCGTCCAGTCCGGCCCGTTGGCGGCGTCGACGATGCTGACGTCGTGCACCACCCGGGAGGTCAGCGGGACACCGGCGTACTCGGGCACCGCGGTCAGCGCCGGCACCCCAGGCACGATCTCGAACGGAATGTGCGCCCTGGCGCAGGCGGCGGCCTCCTCGGCCAGCGAGCCGTCCAGCGCCGGGTCGCCGTCGAACAGCCGGACTACCCGCTTTCCTTGCTTCGCAGCGTCGACCAGCAGCTTGGCTCGTGCGACGGACGCCAGCGGCTCGCCACCCTGGCCGGTACCGCCCTCGATGATCTCGGCGGCCGGGTTCAGGAAGCGGGTGAGCCAGATTCCGGGGGCGTGCCCGTCGAGTACGACCGCGTCGGCGGCTCGCAACAGGTCGACGGCGCGCACCGTGAGCAGCTCCGGGTCACCTGGCCCGGCGCCGACCAGCGCCACGCTACCGACCGGCTTCTTCTTCATCGTTGACCTCGAGCTCACCTCGGACGCTCCTGCATCAGGCCGGTCGCGCCCCCGTCGAGCAGTGCGACGGCGAGCCGGCGGCCAAGGGCGGCGGCGTCGCTGGGGGGACCGGTGTTGGACATTCGTACGCTTGCCGAGCCGTCCACCGCGGCCACCACCGCGCGCAGGTCAAGCTCGGGCCCTGTCTCGGTTTCGATCAGCTCGGCATAGGCACCGACCGGCGCCGAGCAGCCGGCCTCGAGCGTGGCCAGCAGCGCCCGCTCGGCAGTCACGGCGGCCCTGCTGGCCGGGTCGTCAAGCCCGACCAGGCTGGCCAACACCCCGGCCGGGGCCGATCGGGCAGTTCGACCGAAGGTCTGCGGGTTCTCCGGGTTCGAGACCGCCGGGTCCACACACTCGACGGCGAGCGCACCCTGGCCGGGCGCCGGCAACATGATCGACAGATCGAGCACCTCGCTGGCCTCGTCGAGCCGGCCGAGGCGCTCCAGGCCGGCCCTGGCCAGCACGACCGCGTCCAGCTCGCCCTTGGCCAGGTAGCCGATCCGGGTGTCCACGTTGCCGCGGATCGGGATCACGTCGAGACCGAGGCCCAGCGCGTGCAGCTGCGCCGCGCGGCGGGGCGAGCCGGTGCCGACCTTGGCGCCGGCCGGGAGGTCGGCGAGCTTGCGACCATCCCGGCTGATCAGGATGTCGCGCGAGTCGGCCCGGGGTGGCACCGCAGCGACCACCAGGCCAGGTGCCGGTGCGGTGGGCAGGTCCTTGTACGAATGCACGGCCAGATCGATCCG
>DATAFN010000092.1:0-11731 GCA_036257435.1 Actinomycetes bacterium | reverse complement strand
GCCCTGTAGATCTTCGGTGAGGCGGAGGTACCAACAAGTAGTACCGCGAACGTCCGCGATGTACTCGCAACCCGTCGGGTATCTCGGGGCGTCGACAGTGCGACGCCCCGACCGAGGGAGGACTCGAGGATGAGTGAGATCCGGCCGTTCCGCATCGACGTTCCGCAAGCCGAGCTGGACGATCTACAAGACCGGCTGGCCCGCACCCGGTGGCCCGACGAACTGCCGGGGGTCGGGTGGGACTACGGCATCCCGCTAGACCACGTCAAGGATCTGGTGGAGTACTGGCGCAGCGGCTACGACTGGCGCAAGCACGAGGCTCGGATGAACACCTACCCGCAGTTCACCACCGAGATCGACGGCCAGAACATCCACTTCTTCGACATTCGCTCGCCGGAGCCCGGTGCGCTGCCATTGCTGCTCACCCATGGCTGGCCGGGATCGGTGGCGGAGTACCTGGACGTCTTCGATGCGCTGTCCGACCCGCGCTCGCAGGGCGCGGACCCGGCCGACGCGTTCCATCTGGTCGTACCGTCGCTGCCCGGATACGGGTTCTCCGGGCCGACCCGGGAGCGAGGATGGAACCGGTACCGCATCGCCGGAGCCTGGGCCGAGCTGATGGGCCGGCTCGGCTACGAGCGCTTCGGTACCGTCGGCAACGACGCCGGCTCGATGGTCAACCCGGAGATCGGCCGGCGTTTCCCGGATCGCGTAATCGGTGTCCACGTCACCCAGCTGTTCTCGTTCCCATCCGGGGATCCGGCCGACTTCGAGGGGCTGAGCGAGGCGGACATGGCCAAGCTCGGCGTACTGCAGAGCTTCTGGGAGAACATGGGAGCGTTCAACACGCTGCACTCGCAGCAGCCGCAGACGCTCGCCTATGCGATCAGCGACTCGCCGGCCGGGTTGCTCGGGTGGAACGTCCAGCTGTTCCCCAGGGACCATGTCGATCGCGACTTCGTGCTCACCAACGTCGCGATCTACTGGTTCACCGGCACGGCGGGCTCGTCGACGCGGCTCTACTACGAGGACAAGCATGCCGGGGAGCAGCCGTCCGAGCCGACCGTGGTGCCGACCGGATTGGCCAACTTCAAGGACGACTTCCAGTCGATCCGCCGGTTCGCGGATCGCGATCACTCCAACATCGTGAGCTGGAACGAGTACGACACCGGCAGCCACTACGCCGCGAACGATTCCACCGACCTGCTGCTCAATGACATCCGGTCGTTCTACCGCGCGCTTCGCTGACGCGGTGCCTACTGACCGACCCGGCCGTCGATCCGCTTCCGGAGCAGGTTGGCGTGACAGCTCGCGTCGCCCGGTCGGTCGGCGTCGCTAGGGTGCCGATGTGGTTCTCACCGACTATGCGCGGCCAGGTCCGCTGACAGCCTGGGCGGCTCGCCACGTCGAGGCCGCGACTCGGTTGCCGCATGCTCCGATCGAGTTGTGCGCGGTCGTGCCGGAGCTCGTGGTGCATCCCCTCGATACCGATGGTCTCGAGCTGCCCCCGGAGCGGATGTCGGCCCAGTCGTTGCGGCCGGCCTCGGCCATCGTTGATGCGCTGCTGGCCATCGACGGAGCCGATCTGGATGTGTCGCGCAGCCGGGGCGATCGCGTGGTCGGCACGTGCCGGACGTTCGTGCTGCTCGCCTGCGCCCTGCTGCGCTGGCGCGGGATACCGGTCCGGGCGCGGTGCGGGTTCGGGTCGTACTTCCAACCGGGCCTCCACCTGGACCACTGGATCGCCGAGTACTGGGCGCCGGACCAGTCCCGATGGATCCGAGTCGACGTCGAGCATTTGCACACGTCCTACGTTTCGCGACCGGACGACCTGGCTCCGGACGAGTTCCGCACCGGCGGCGAGGCGTGGCAGTGGTATCGCAGCGGTGGCGCCGATGGCATGACGTTCGGCGTGGTTGGTACCTCCGAGGCCTGGGGCGCGGCCGAGATCAGCGGGAACGCGATCCGAGATCTTGCGGCGCTGAACCGTGTCGAGGTGCTGCCCTGGGACAACTGGGGCCGCATGCAGGACTCCTACGACGGCAAGACCGGAGCCGACTACGACGCGTTGATCGATCGGGTGGCTGCGGCCTGCACCGATCCGTCGGGATCGGCAGCGCAGGATCTCTACCGGACGCCGGAGCTCACCGTGCCGCCGGCGATGCTCACCGAAACCGTGCAGGCCTAGCCGGTCGGCCCGGCCCGGTCGGCCTAACCCGTGCCGGCCTAGCCCGGTGTCGGGCCGGACGACGCGACCGCGTAATGGCGCACGGTGTCGTCCTGGGACACCAGGAAGCGCTCGTCCTCGGGGTAGTACTTGGCGGCCTCGATGTCGTCACCGGCGAACGCGCGGATGCTGTCCAGGTCGTCCCACCAGCTCAGGGTGAGGATCTCCGTTGTCTCGTCGCCGAGGTCGCGGGTAACCATTTGCGCCCCGCGGTTGCCCGGCGTCTGCAGGTACTCGCTCAACCCGGTCTTGTCGATGTAGTCGACGTACTCGGCGACCTGCGCGGTCCGGACCGCGCCGCGCCATATCCGCAAGATCACGAAGTCCTCCTTCTCGGGTGTGCGGTGATCTCCTCGTTCGCGCTGAACTTCAGCCGCCCGGTCGGTGAGACTCGTCGTCAGTTGACTCCGGCGTGAATCTGACCTGGATGGTCTGTTCGGCGCGGCGCCGCTCAGCCTCGGCCAAAGCAGAAAGTACCCGCCGGTCCGCATCGGTCAACGGTGGCTGTAGCAAGCTGCGGGGCCACAGCCTCCTGGCCAACACGACGTTGACTTCTGCCGCGTATAAGAAGAGCTGGGCGCTCAGGTATAGCCAGGACAGCAGCACCAGAACGATGGCGAAGGCCCCGTACACAAGATTGGCTCGCTCCAGCTGTCGAGTGATGATCAAGGCCGCTGTTGCCTGCAGCACGCTCCACCCGACCGCCCCGATCGCCGCGCCCGGAAGTAGCCACCGCCACGGCAGCCACGCTGCGGAGAGCACCTGCGACAGGGCGGTCAGCAGAAGCAGGTTGAGTAACAGTGAGCCCACCAGTGGCAGCCGACCGATGACGCCACCCCCAGCCGCGCCGAGCTGGGCCAGCGCCGTCGCGGCGAACACGGCAACAACCACCAGCATCAGGGCGCCGAGGCCGCGCGCCAGCCGCCACCACCAGTTGGGGCGGTCCGTGCGGGGGACGTTCCAGACCGCGTTCATGGCGTTCTGCGCGCTTTCGGTGATCCCGCGCCCGCCCCACAACGCGCCGAGGATGCCAACCACCAGCCCGATGCTGGACCCGCCGATGGTGGCGATGCTGGCTTCCAGCTGCGGGCCGAACCCCGGGAACCGAGCGATCACGGTGTCGACCAGCTGCTGCTGCAGCTCGGGGTTGTTGGCCAGTGCGTAGCCGAGCAGAGTGACGAATACCAGCATCAACGGAAACAGCGAGACGAAACCGTAGTAGGCCAGCAGCGCCGCATGCCTGCCGGCCTCGTCGTCGCCGAACTTCTTGACCACGCCCACCGGAAATCCCAGCAGGCTGTGCCGCTGCTGGAACCGGTCGACGTTCCTGAGCGCACGCTCGATCCGCGTGACCACACCCCGGCGTCGGCCCGGCCCGGTGTCCTCCATGCGGTAAGCCAAGCACGCGGGCGAGCTCCTAGCCGTGAGCCCGGTGCCAAGCCGGCGAGGTCCAACGAACTAGCCGAGTGATCAGTCGTCGAGGGTGGCGACGCCGATGGGGCAGCTGACTCCGGTGCCGCCGAGACCGCAGTAGCCGTTCGGAACCTTGTGCAGATACTGCTGGTGATAGTCCTCGGCGAAGTAGAACGGCCCGGCCGGCGCGATCTCGGTGGTGATTGTGGCGCGCCCCGCATCCGACAGCGCCTCCTGGTAGCGCTTGCGGCTGTCCTCGGCGGCCTTGGCCTGTCCGTCCGAACTGACGTACACCGCCGACCGGTACTGGGTGCCCAGGTCGTTGCCCTGCCGGTACCCCTGGGTCGGGTCGTGCCCCTCCCAGAACACCTTCAGCAGTTCCGGGTAGCTCACCCGTGACGGGTCGTAGACGACCTGCACGACCTCGGTGTGCCCGGTCATGCCGGAGCACACCTCCTCGTACGTCGGGTTCGGTGTGTACCCGCCGGCGTAACCGACTGCCGTCGACCAGACCCCAGGCACCTGCCAGAACAGCCGCTCGGCGCCCCAGAAGCAGCCAAGGGCGAAGTACGCGATCTCCAGCCCGGGCGGGTAGGGGCCCTCTAGTGGGGTGCCCAGCACCGCATGCCGCACCGGGACCACGAACGGACGAACCGGGCGGCCAGGTAGCGCCGCACTCGGCGCGGGCATCCGGGACTTCAGACCGAACAGCATTGCCAACACCTCCGTCTCTCCCAACTGTGCACCATCTGCGGATGTTCCGGTCAGATCACAGGTCCGACCGAGTCGAGGTGTCTCGACGGATCCGCTGTGCGTGGCGCTGGCTGGACACGAATCGATCAACGCGGCATGGCGATCTCGGCTGGTGGACTAGCCTCGTCCTCATGCCTGAGCAGCCGGGTCCCAGCGCGTCGAACCAGTCGGCCCGTCCGGACCCCACCGCGGCGAACCAGTCGGACCAGCCCTACGGCTTCGAGACGCTGGCGCTGCATGCCGGCCAGGAGCCGGATCCGCTGACCGGTTCGGTAGTTCCGCCGATCTACGCCACCTCCACCTACAAGCAGGACGGCGTCGGTGGGCTGCGCGGCGGGTACGAGTACAGCCGCAGCGCGAACCCGACGCGGTCGGCACTGGAAACCTGTCTGGCCGCCATCGAAGCCGGCCGCCGCGGGTTGGCGTTCGCGTCCGGGCTCGCCGCCGAGGACACGCTGCTGCGGACGATCTGCGCGCCCGGCGACCATGCGGTCGTCCCGGACGACGCGTACGGTGGCACGTTCCGGCTGTTCAGCCAGGTGCTGGCACGCTGGGGCCTGGCCAACACCCCGGTCAAGGTGTCCGACGTCCACGCCGTTCGGGCCGCGGTTCGACCCGGCCGCACCAAGGTCATCTGGATCGAGACGCCAACCAACCCGCTGCTCGGCATCGCGGATATCCCGGTCCTGGCACAGCTTGCTCGCGACGCCGGAGCGCTGCTCGTGGTGGACAACACGCTTGCCACGCCCTACCTACAGCAGCCGCTGACGCTCGGCGCGGACGTTGTCGTGCACTCCACCACGAAGTACATCGGCGGACACTCCGATGTGGTCGGCGGCGCGCTGATCACAGCCGATGCCGAGCTTGGCGAGCGGCTGGTCTACCACCAGAACGCGATGGGCGCGGTGGCCGGGCCATTCGACGCGTGGCTCACACTGCGCGGGATCAAGACACTCGGCGTCCGCATGGACCGGCACTGCCAGAACGCCGAGCGGATCGTGGAGGTACTGGCCGGGCACCCCAGGGTGGTTGAGCTTTACTACCCTGGCCTCCCCGAGCACCCGGGCCACGACCTCGCGGTCAAGCAGATGCGGGCGTTCGGTGGCATGGTCTCGTTCCGAGTGCGCGGCGGCGAGCCGGCCGCGCTGGAGATCTGCGACCGAGCTCGGGTCTTCACGCTGGCCGAGTCGCTGGGCGGAGTCGAGTCGCTGATCGAACACCCGGGCCGGATGACCCATGCGTCAGTGGCCGGCACGCCATTGGAGGTTCCCGCCGACCTCATCCGGCTCTCGGTCGGCATCGAGTCGGTCGACGACCTCATCGCGGATCTGCTCCAGGCCTTGGGGTGAGCTCGGGCGGTGGGGCCCGGGCGGCCGTGCTGGCGCCGCCGCCATACCTGCCCCGCGCGCTGGCGATCTGTGTCGACTTCGGCTCGACGTTCACCAAGCTCACCGTCGTCGACCTGGGTTCGGGCGAGCTGGTGGCGACCGCTTCGCACCGCACCACGATCGAGTCGGATGTGATGGACGGCTACGCGGCCGCCGAAGCCGCGCTCGCCGCTGCGCTGCCGGGCGCCGACCTGGGCTCGACCGTGCTGGCGTGCTCGAGCGCGGGTGGCGGGTTGCGGCTTGCGGTCGTCGGTTACGAGCGGGCGGTCACCGCCGAGGCCGGCTACCGGGTCGGGCTCTCGGCCGGTGCAAAGGTTGTGCACGTCGCGTCCGGCCGGATCGACGGCGCGGCGCTGGCCGGTCTGCTTGCGGCCAAGCCGGATGTGGTGCTGCTGGCCGGCGGCACCGACGGCGGAAACGCCGACGTGCTGCTCAGCAACGCCGCGGTGCTGGCCGCGACGCCGGAGCTCATCAGTCCGCTCGTGGTCGCGGGCAACATCGAGGCACAGTATGAGGTCCATGCGCTGCTCAGTGCCGCCGGCAAGCACGTGCTCGCAACCGCGAACGTGCTGCCGCGGATCGGCACGCTCGATCCGACCCCGGCCAGAGCCGCGATTCGAGAGGTTTTCATCCGGCACGTCATCGGTGGTAAGGGTCTGTCCCGGGGCGACCGGTTCGCCGCACTGGTACGCGCGGCGACGCCGGACGCCGTGCTCGCCGGGATCGAGCTGCTCGCCGATGGCGCGGGATCCGTGCCCGGTGCGGGCGATGTGGTCGTGGTCGACGTCGGTGGGGCGACAACCGACGTGTACTCCGCGATCACCCCGGACGCCGAGGAGTCCCAGCTCCACCGGGAGGTTGTCGAGGAGACCTGGCGCGGCCGTACCGTCGAAGGCGATCTCGGAGTCCGATGGAACGCGGTCGGCATCGTGGAGGCCGCACTGACGGAGCGACTGGTTGCGCCGGATTCGGCCGAGTCCAGCACGCTGGCCCGCGCGGCCGCGCTACGAGCCGCTGATCCGGGCTACCTTCCGGCCACCGGTGCCGATGAGTCGATCGATGCCCGGCTGGCGGAGCTCGCGGCGACGGTCGCGCTGCGCCGCCATGCCCGGCCGCACGTCGTCCCGCTGTCGGCCGGAGCGGGCGCGGTCGATTCGGTCCGGCGCGGCGGCAAGGACCTGCGCGAGGTTGGCTTGGTGGTGGGTTCCGGCGGCGTGCTTCGGCACGCCGCCACCGGCCGGGCCGAGCACGTGATCACGGGGGCCCTCGCGGATCGCGCCGGCGGCTGGAAAGCGCCTGAACATGCCGCCGTTGTCATTGACCGGCAGTACGTGCTGGCTGCCGCCGGGCTGCTCGGCTTCGACCACCCCGAGACCGCCGCCAAGCTCCTTGTGCACAACCTCGTGATACCGCCAGAGTCGGGGTTATCCCACCTGGGCGGCCGGGACTAGCCGAGCCGGGTGGCGCAGGACGCCGAGCCGAGCCACGTGTGCGGCGCCCCGGCCCAGCACCAACCAAGCCGCGGGCGGCCCCGGCTGACCCACAGGGCCGGCACCCGGCGATCGCCGCAGCGCGAGCCGAGCAACGAGAAGCTGCTCTTGTCGGTCAGAACGTCCGGGTATTGCGTGATCAATGCGATGCCCTCGTCGATGGTCAGCGGCGAGCGCTGCTGCCGGGTGATCGTGCCGATGGCCTCGTCCGGAACGACGCCCAGGGTGTCGGCGCCGGTGTCGAGGTCGGTAACCAGATAGGCCGAGCGGTCAGGCAGGGACACGCTGTCGATCGCGGTGAAGCGCTTGAGATCGTCGGCCGGCATGGTCGTGAACCCGCTCTTGCGGCCGAGCCGTACCACCGGCATGGCCCGATCGGCAGCGACGAGATCCCTGGTCACCACGATCACGAACGGAATCCGGTCGGCGGCCTCGGCGCCGGACGGTCCGGCCGCCAGTTGTGGTATCAGATCGGCCAGCGGGGCAAGGCGGCGGACGAACTCGTGATCGGTGAGCCCGGCGAGCTGCGGGTATCCGGCGCTGATCAGGTTGTTGAGCTGGCGGTCGAACTCGGTCGATAGCGGCGTGGCAGGCCGGGTCGACGACTGCGTCGAGAGCTGGATTACGGAGTTCTCGGGCACGAGGCTGGCCTTTCCTACCGGCGGAAGGGACGAACGCCCGCGCTTCCAACGCGTCCTTCCAGCATCTCATTCCCGCTCGCACCGTGGGCAGGCTCCGGCTGCCGTACTGTTCGGGTCTCCGGCATCCAGATCGCCATCGCGCACGCGCTTGCGATCAATGCGGCAGTCGCGGCGAATGCCGCACTGAACGAGTAGCGGTCGGCCAGCCAGCCCGCGACCAGCGGACCGACGATCACGCCGAAGTCGCTGGCCATCTGGTAGATGGCCACCGCCTTGCCGCCGCTACCGCCGCGAGCACCACGACGACCACCGCGACTACCGCGACTGCCACGGCTCCCGCGGATCCGCCGCGGCTCGGCCACCGGCGCCGGATCGCTGTCCGAGGCCGATCGGGTCACCACATCGCCGACGATCGCTGCCGGCGCTACGCCGAGGAACGCCGCCGCCACCCCGAAGATGACCATCGAGCCGAGGAACGTGGCCAGCGACGCGTTCGCCGCCACCAGCAGGTAGCTCACCGCCCCCAATGCGGTGCCGACGATGAGCGACGGGCGGCGTCCGACCCGATCGGTGATCCGGGCAGCCGGAATGAGCGCCACCACCTGAACCGCGGCCGAGGTCAGGAAACCGAGGCCGGTCCAGACCGTGGTGAGGCCGAGCAGTTCGGTGACGAACAGCGGCATCAGTGCGGTTCGCACGCCGAACAGGGACCACCCGGTGGCCAGGCTGGCGGTCAGCGCGGCCAGGTAGGGCCGCTGGGTCAGCGCGACGCGGAGTCCGACGCCGGGCGCGGGCGCTGCCTGCGCCTCGCCGTCCGGCGACGAGGCTGACCCCTGTTCGCTCGCCGACGGCCTGCGCAGGTACAGCATTCCGATCGCGCCCGCGACCGCGAGGGTCACGGCGTAGACGAAGAACGGTGCGCGCACCGAGCCGGCCGCGAGCGCGCCACCGACTCCCGGCCCGAGGATGCCACCCAGCAGGAACCCGGCCTGCCAAGTGGCGGTTGCCTGACCGCGCCGATCCGCGTCGACGACCCGCAACAGCAGACTCATCGCCGCCACCGTGAACATCGCCGAGCCCACGCCCCCGATGCCGCGTAGTAGGAGCAGTTGCGGGTAGGACTGGGCCAGCCCGGCCAGCCCGCTGGACCCGGCCACGATCCAGATTCCGGTGGCGAGCACCCGGCGCTCGCCGAACCGGTCCACCAGCTGACCGCTACCTAGTGCGGAGACGAACCGCATGAACGCGAACGCAGAGATCACCGCGGCGGCCGCGGTGCGGGTGACGCCGAACTCGCGAGCGAAGACCGGGATTGCCGGAGCGAGTATTCCGAAGCCGATCGCGATCGCGAACGCGACCGCGCTGAGCACGAGGACCTCCCGAGGGAGACCACGCACCGGGTTACGAAACATGTCCGCCCATAGTGGCACCCCGCGCATGCCGGTCGTGGGGCCGGGGAGTGGGTCCGGAGCGGTCGCGATGAGGCAGGATGGCGGTATGACCCGGATCGGCGCGGGCCTGGCCGCCGGTGTGGACCTGGTCCACGATGCGGCCGAAGCAACCGAACAGGCGCTTCGCCCGTTGGACGGCGCGACCCCGGATCTGGTGTGCGTGTTCGGCTCGGGGGCGGCGGCGGACGACTTCGCCGATGCGGTGCTGCGAGTTGCCGAGGACTCGCAAGCCACCGTGGTGATCGGCTGCACCGCCTCCGGAGTGATCGGCGCCGGTGCGGGGGTGGAGTCCGAGCCGGCGGTGAGCGTCTGGGCCGGCCACCTGCCCGCCGCCAAGCTGCGCCCGTTCCGGCTCGATGTGCTGCGCACTCAGAACGGCATGGCCGTGATCGGGCTGCCCGATATCACGACTCAGGACCGGGTGGGCCTGCTGTTCGCGGATCCGTTTACGTTCCCGATCGACGGCTTCGTGGACAGGTCCAACGACCTGGTTCCGGGCTTCCCCTACGTCGGTGGGCTGGCGGCCGGTATGCCCGGCGATGGCGGTGCGCGGTTGGTACTCGACGGCGAGCTGCACAGCCGCGGTGCAGTCGGAGTGCTGATCGGTGGCGATGTCGAGGTGGCGACCACGCTGAGCCAGGGCTGCCGGCCGGTCGGACCGACCATGGCGGTGACCAAGGCGGAAGGCAACATCATCTTTGAGATGGCAGGCGTGCCTGCGCTGGCCAAGCTCGAGGAGTTGCTGACGGAAATGCCGGACGAGGATCGGCTGCTGGCCGCCGACGGACTTCAGCTCGGCGTCGCCATGGACGAATACGCCGACGCGCATGGGTATGGAGACTTCCTGATCAGGGGCGTGGTCGGTGCGGACCGCGCGACCGGCGCGATCGTCGTCGGCGACGTCGTGGAGGTCGGCCGGACCGTCCGGTTCCAGCTCCGCGACGCCGACGCTGCCCGATTGGATCTCGACCAGGTGCTGGCCAGGTTCCGCGGTAACACCGGCGAGCTGTCCGGCGCCCTGCTGTTCTCCTGCAACGGCCGGGGCGCCGACGTGTTCGGGACCGCGGACCATGACGTGCGCGCGGTACAGGCCGGACTTGGCCTGTCGGGCGTCGCCGGGTTCTTCGCGGCCGGCGAGATCGGTCCCGTCGGCGGTCGTAACTACCTGCACGGGTTCACGGCCACGATCCTTGCTTTCGGCAGCCAACCGCCTGGAATTGGCCGGACGGCCGGCCCGGCGAGGCGCGATGGCTGACGCCGCGGTCATCGCGCTCGACATCGGGGGCACCAAGCTCGCCGCGGGAGCGTACGACCAGTCCGGCCGGGTGTTGACGGTAGTGCGCACGCCGAGTGCGCCTGCGGTCCTGGACGCCGAAACCCTGTGGCGCGCGGTGCTCGGTCAGCTCGACAAGGTCGACGCCGAAATCGCCGGGCGTGAACTGCTCGGCATCGGGGTGGGCTGCGGCGGTCCGATGCGCTGGCCGTCTGGAGTCGTCTCACCGCTGCACATCCCCGGCTGGCGGGACTTCCCGCTGCGCGCTCGACTGCAGAAGCGGTATCCGGGTATGCCGGTGCACGTCCATAACGACGCGGTCTGCGTCGCGGTGGGCGAACATTGGCGAGGCGCAGGGCGCGGCCGAGCCAACGTGCTCGGCATGGTGGTATCGACCGGGGTTGGCGGCGGGCTGATCCTCGATGGTCGTCTGATCAACGGGGCGGGCGGCCAGGCCGGCCACATCGGTCACGTGATCGTCGAGCCGGACGGGCCGAAGTGCCCGTGCGGCGCTCGCGGCTGCCTGACCGTGCTCGCCAGCGGGCCGAAGTTGACCGAATGGGCGCGCGCCGCAGGGTGGCGTTCGCGCGGTGGGGAGACCGCGCAACATCTGGCGGCGGATGCCGTGCGCGGTCATCCGCAAGCGGTCGCGGCGATGCAACGGGCGGGCCGGGCGTTGGGAATGGCGATCGCGTCGGTGGCCCGGCTGTGCGATCTCGAGGTGGTCGCGATCGGCGGTGGCGTCTCCCAGGCCGGGCCGCTGCTGTTCGAACCGGTCGAAGCAGCGCTTCGGGAGTACCTGCGGATGCCCTACGGCCGCGGGCTGCGGGTGGTCCCGGCCGCGCTCGGTCAGGAAGCGGGGCTGATCGGTGCCGCTGCGCTGATCTTGGCGGCGGACCGCTACTGGCAGCCCGCGGCGGCCCAGACTCGGGCCGCGCGGTAGCGGGACGAATCGGTACGGAGCCTCCGGCCGGTCGCCAGGATACCCGCAAATGATGACAGACTGACAGTCATGTCACCGGAGCCGGGCACGGTCTCTCTCCCCGATATCGAGGCAGCCCGCGAGCTGCTCCGCGACGTGAGCCGGGTGACCCC
>DATAFN010000090.1:0-5703 GCA_036257435.1 Actinomycetes bacterium | reverse complement strand
TGCGCCGAGTCTGCCGCCTGGCACGCTTGATCGACTAGCACCGGCCCGCATTGTTCCGGGTGGGAGATCGTTTCCTTCGTGCCCGCGTAGCCGGAATAATGGTTGCCAGTTTCGCCGCGCAGGCCATCCGGGCCGGACAAGATCTGCGCGGAGAAGAGGAAGGGGAGCGAGCATGGCGGCCATGAAGCCGCGGACTGGCGACGGACCGCTCGAGGTCACCAAGGAGGGACGCGGCATTGTCATGCGTGTTCCGCTCGAAGGCGGCGGGCGTTTGGTCGTCGAGCTGTCCAGCAAGGAGGCCAACGACCTCGGTGACGCGCTGAAGAACGCCGCCAAATGATCCACGGGCCGGCGTTCGGCCGGAGTCCGAATGGCGACCGGTGCGATCCGCGCCCACCGAAGATCTGATCAATGCCAGTGCCCGAGCTCTCCCTCACCGACCGCCCGCTGACCGAGCCCGGTACGGCAGACGTCGTGGCGGCCGCCATGATTCCCGGCGAGAACGGGTCGCCGGCGATGCCCGGCCGAGGCGCCGCCGAGCTGGCCGCAGCACACGGGATCGACCTGACCGGCCTGCTCGCGCGGGTCCGGAAGACCGACGACAGCGGAACCAAGCCGGGCGAGGTGCTCTCGGTTCCGTTGCCGGCCCGCGCCGGCGACGATCCTGGCCCGGTCGAGCTGCTGCTGGTCGGCGTCGGCGATCGCTCAACTCTCGCGTACCGGCGGGCCGGTGCTGCGGTGGCCAAGCGTGCGACCGGGCGGCGACTGATGGCCAGTGCGGTCACCGATGGCGGCGAACCCGTCGCGGTTCGGGCGTTTGCCGAGGGCCTGGCGCTGGCCGCCTACTCGTACTCGCGCAAGTCCGCTCCGGCCAAGCCGGCCGCCCAGCCGGTCCAGGCGGCCCGGTTGCACCAGGAGCCGGGCGGACCGGCTGGCCTGGCCGAGCTGGAAGACACGTTGGCCCGAGCCGCCACGGTGGCCCGGGCCGTGCAGCTGGCCAGGGACCTCGCCAACACCCCGTCCAATGTCAAGGACCCGAGCTGGCTGGCCGAGCGGGCGGCCGAGATCGCCGACCGGCCCGGCCTTTCCCTGCGCGTCTGGGATGAACACCAGCTGGCGGCGGACGGTTTCGGCGGGCTGCTTGCGGTCGGCCGCGGCTCGGCCAGGCCACCACGACTGATCCAGCTGGCGTACCAGCCCTCGGGAGCGGACGGCACCGAGCCGCACGTCGTGCTGGTCGGCAAGGGCATCACGTTCGACTCCGGCGGGTTGAGTATCAAGCCGAACGAGAACATGATCGCGATGAAGGCCGACATGGCCGGTGGCGCCGCCGTCCTGGCCGTGCTCGGCGCGCTGCCCGACCTCATGGCGAAGGTGCGGGTCACGGGGCTGGTCGCAGCCGCGGAGAACCTGCCGTCCGGGACCGCCTACCGGCCCGATGACGTGATCACGCAGTACGGCGGCACCATGGTCGAGGTCGTCAATACCGACGCCGAGGGTCGGCTGGTGCTGGCGGACGCGCTCGCTTACGCGGACCGCAATCTGGACCCGACCGTACTCATCGACCTGGCAACTCTGACCGGAGCCGCCACGCTCGCGCTCAGCCGCAAGATCGGCGCGCTGTACGCCACCGACTCCGCGGGCCCGATCGCGGCGCTGCTGCTCCAAGCCGGTGCCGAGGCCGGCGACCGGTTGTGGCGGATGCCGCTGGTCGAGGACTACCGCGAGGCACTCGACTCGGAGATCGCCGACTTGTGCCACCTGTCGACGGACCGGCACATCAGCGGTGGCTCGATCACCGCGGCACTGTTCCTGCGGGAGTTCACCGGTGGCCGGCCGTGGCTGCATCTGGACATTGCCGGGCCGGGCAAGGTCGACTCCGAGGAGCACGAGATAACCAAGGGCGGCACCGGATTCGGCGTTCGGGCTCTGCTGCACTGGCTCGACTCCGATCGGCCGGTGCCCGACTTGGCCTAACTGCCGTCGCCGGCGGCCGGGAACCTCGTCGCCTGCACCGACGTTGGGGCACGATGTAGGGGTGGGCGGTCTCGCTCGCCCCGAAAGCGCGTGACCTGGCCCGTCGGGAGGAGGTGGCGTGGTGGCCGACACATCGGACCGCGATCGCACCGGTCCGCTGGATCTGCCACGCCCCGACGACTGGACTCCACCCAGCTGGGAAGAGGTGGTCCGGACCCACTCCGCCCGGGTGTACCGGCTCGCCTACCGGCTCACCGGCAACCAGCACGACGCCGAGGACCTGACCCAGGAGGTCTTCGTCCGGGTTTTCCGGTCACTGGCGAACTACACCCCGGGCACGTTCGAGGGCTGGCTGCACCGGATCACCACAAACCTCTTCCTCGACACGGTTCGCCGCAAGCAGCGGATCAGGTTCGAGGGATTCCCGGACGATGCGCCGGAGCGGCTGCCCGGCCGCGAGCCGTCGCCGGCCCAGGTGATCGACGAACGGTACTTCGAGGCCGACGTCCAGGCGGCGCTGGACGCGCTTCCGCCAGATTTCCGGGCTGCGGTGGTGCTGTGCGACATCGAGGGCCTGTCGTACGAGGAGGTCGCGGCCACGCTCGGGATCAAGCTCGGCACCGTGCGCAGCCGAATCCACCGCGGCCGCAGCCAGCTCAAGGCGGCGCTGGAGCACAAACTGCGCGATCGGCTCTGGACCGGTACAAGCGGGTCGACGCAGCCCTCGCGTTCGACCGGCTCGACCGGCTCGACCGGCTCGACCGGCTCGGCCGGCTCGGCCGGCCTGGCTGGCTTCTCTGAGTCGACCGGCGCGGCCGGCGACGCGGAGGTCAATCGGGGGGAGGAGGCATCGTGACCCACCTCGGTGAGCGGATCAGCGCGCTGGTCGACGGCGAGCTCGACCACGCGGAACGTGATCGGCTGCTCGGTCACGTTGCCGACTGCCGGCCGTGCCGGAGCGAGCTCGACACGCTCCGGAGAATCAAAGCGAGGCTGGCCAGCTCCACCGGACCCGAGATGTCCCCGATGCTGCTCAGCAAGCTGCTGGCGATGGCCGAGCCGGGCGGCCCGCTGCCGCCGGCGCGGCGGCCGGTGGTCGGCCCGAGCTACCCCATCGCGCCACCGCCGCGGACCGCAGCGACCGACGCCACCGGCCGGCCGGTCGCCGCGCGTCCCGGCCCCACCGGGCCCGGTCGCGCGCGCCGCCGCGGTGGACGCCGCCGGTACGTCTACCTGACCGGGGCGAGTGCACTCTCGGTGAGCCTGATCGCGCTCGGCACCGCGTTCGCGGCCGGCGACGCCACCCGGGGCGGCGGCCCGCTGGTTACCCCTCCGGTGGGGACGTTCATGATCGAGCACGCCCAGACCACCGACGGCGTGCCGTTCACCGACCCAGCTAGCACTGTGATCTTCGGAGGCGGATCCGGCCAGTCCGGGTTCGACTTCGGCACCGGAGTCGAGGGCACGATCGGAATCTGGGGCCGATGAAACGGTTCGGCTCGGTGCTGTGGGTCTCGGTGATCCTGGCGACCGGAACCGCCGGGATCGCACTGCTGGCCCCAGCGGCAACCGCGGCTTCCAGCGACCGCGCCGGTGACCAGCTGGACGACCAGACGATGCCCGGCAGCGACCCGGCCGCGCTCCTGCTGCTCGAGCGGGCAGAGCGGGCCGCGTACACGGTGCCGTACTCCGGCGTGCGCTACCTGGCGACCTGGTGCCCGCGCGGCACCACGAGCGCGATCGTCGAGATCTCGCATGTGCCCGGAGTCGGCACCACGGTGCTGCTGCGGAACACGGCCGCGGATCCGGCCGGCCGCGCTCTGGCCAACTCGACGGCAGCGCGGCCGATCACCGCGCCCGATGCGAGCCGACCCGCCGCTACCGGCCTGGTGGCGCGGAACTTCCAGGTCATTCTGACTGGGAAGGATGAGGTAGCCGGCCGCCGTGCGGCAGTGGTCGAGGTCCGACGGCCAGGCACCGGCACGCTCGCCGCGCGGATGTGGCTGGACTCCGCGACGGCTCTGGTGCTGCGTTTGGACGTGTTCGACAGCACCGGTGCCACGGTACGCGCCGGCGGCTTCATCGCGATCAAGGTCGAGCGACCGACGGCGGTTCAGACGATGCTGCCCCCGCCCATCGGGCCGGCCGAGCTGAACCAGGTGCGCAGCGACGGCTGGATCGTGCCGTCCGAGCTGGCGAACGCGCTGCGGCTCTACGACCTGCAAACGCTGCCCGGCGCGATAGTGCACGCCAGCTACTCCGACGGGCTGTCCACCGTGTCGGTGTTCGCCCAGCATGGCCGCCTGGACACCGGCGCGCTGTCGGGCTACAGCAAGGTTCATCTCGGCGGCGCCGCGGTGTACGTGTACGACGGCACTCCACGGCGAGTGATGTGGGCTGCCAACGGCACGGTCTATACGATCCTCACCGACGCGCCGGACGAGATGATCGAGTCTGTTCTTGCCACCCTGCCGCGGGACACTGCGGATGGTGGTCTGGTAGCCCGGCTGGGCCGGGGGCTGTCCCGGGTGGGGTCGTGGTTCAATCCGTTCGGCTAGGGTCGACCCACCGGATCGAGCCTTACGACCGCACGGTGAAATGTAAGCATGAGCAACCGCACCAACGGTGATGACTCGACCGATCCCGCCTGGTGGACTCCCAAGGGACGGGACAGCCAGCCGCCGGTCGACGTGCCTCGGCCGGCCGAGCCGGACCAGGCGGATGAGCGCACCTGGGCCGATCGGCCCGACCGGGTGGACGAGCGCACCTGGGCCGATGGGCCCGACCGGGTGGACGAGCGCACCTGGCGGTGGGAGCCCGCGGAGTCGTCCCAGCGATCGCAACGCCAAGGCGGCGTCGCAGCAGCGGTCGCCACGGCGGCGGTCGCGGCCTTAGTGGTCGGGGGAGCAGCCGGTGGGCTAGCCGGGTACTACGTGGCCGACCGGCAGAACGACCAGGTACACGATTCGAGCGTCAGCCTGGACGCACCGCCGGCTCGCGGCCTGGAGCGCGCCCCGGACAGCATCGCCGGCATCGCTGATGCGGTGCTGCCCAGCGTGGTGAAGATCGAGGTGTCCGGGATCGGCCGGGAGGGCACCGGGTCCGGCTTCGTGATCCGCGACGACGGCTACATCCTCACCAACAACCACGTCGTCGCGGCCGCCGACGACGGTGGTCTGCTGCAGGTGCGGTTCGGGGAGGCCCGGCCGGTCGACGCGAGCATCGTGGGGCGGGATCCGCGGACCGACCTCGCGGTAATCAAGGTGATGGAAGGCGCCGGGCTGACCGCAGCTACGCTCGGCAACTCGGACGGGGTCGTGGTGGGCGATCCGGTGGTGGCGATCGGCTCGCCGCTCGGCCTGGCCGGCACGGTGACATCGGGCATTGTCAGCGCAAAGAACCGGACGGTGATCGCCGGTGGAGCGGAGAGCGAGGAGTCCTCGTTCATCAGCGCAATCCAGACCGACGCGGCCATTAATCCGGGCAATTCCGGCGGCCCGCTGGTCGACTCTCGCGGCCAGGTCATCGGCGTCAATAGCGCGATCGCCACGCTTGGCGAAGGGATCGGGGGCGAGCAGCCGGGCAGTATCGGGCTCGGCTTCGCAATCCCGATCAACGATGCGCGGCGAATCGCGGAGCAGCTCATCGCGGACGGGACGGCCGATCATGCGGTGATCGGCGTGGCGCTGGACATGAGGTTCGAGGACGGTGGTGCCCGGATCCTGT
>DATAFN010000068.1:0-3037 GCA_036257435.1 Actinomycetes bacterium | reverse complement strand
CGCCGGCGTGCTCGGGATGCCGGCCCGGACCTTCTTCGTCTGGAATGTGGTCGGTGCCCTGCTCTGGACCGTGGGTGTCATCATGCTCGGCTACTCGATCGGCGCCCGGCTGGAGGGCAGCATCGACCGCTACCTGCTGCCGGTGATCGCGCTGATCATCCTCGTCTCGGTGCTGCCGGTCCTGATCGAGGTGTACCGGCACCGGCGAGCCGGCCGCACCGCGGACCCGGCCAGTAAGCGCTAGCGGAGCGCGCTGCCGCCCAGCCACTGCGACCAGGTCAGGTTCCAGTCGCCGTAGCCGTTGGTCAGCTCCATCCGCTTGGATGTGCCGACCGTGTCGACCACGTCGCCGCGGATCGAGCGTTCGTAGAACCACTTCCCGTTGTCCGTGCTCATACCGACACAGCCGTGGCTGACGTTGGCAATCCCGTGGTAGGGCGCCGACCAGGGAGCGGCGTGCAGAAACTCGCCGGACCCGGTGACCGCCACCGTCCAGTACACGTCCAGGTCGAAGTAGTCGGGGTCGTCCTTCGGGATGCCGATGCCGGTTCCGGTCATCCGGCGGTACTGGTCCTTGAACAGCACGACCTTGATCCCGGAGCGGGTAGCGTAGGCCGGTTCCTTGCCGGCTGTGATCGCCACGGTCCGTACCAGCTTGCCGTCGACGTAGACCCGCATCCGGTGGGTGTCCGTGTTGACCTTGCTCACCATCCGGCGCGCGATCTTGTAGGAGTAGACCCGATCCTCGGTGCCCCACGTACCGTCACCGGCGTTCACGCCGCGCAAGTTGGCCCGCAGCGTAACGGTCGAGTGCGCCGGCCAGTACTTCTTCGGCCGGTAGTGCGCCTCGGTGTCGCTCATCCAGTGCCAGGCTCCCTCGACCGGCTTCGACACGGTCACCTCGAGCGCCCGCTCCACGTCGGCCCTGCGGGTCACCGGCGACGCGAACTCGACCACGAGCGGCATCCCCACCCCGACCGTTTCGCCGCGATCCGGCGTCACGTCGCTCAAGATCAGCGGGTGGTCCGGCGCCAGCGTGCGGAACGAGGAGCGGGAGACGGCGATCTTGCCGTCCGAGCCCACCGCGACCGCGGACAGCATGTATCGAGTGTCCGGGCTGAGCCGCTTGTCGGCCCGCCAGCTGCTGCCGTCCGCGCCGAGCCGGCCGGAGACTGCCCGCCCGTCGGCCGCGCGCAGCCGAACCTTGGTGAGTCGCCCCGAACTGGTCGACACGGTTACCTTCGTGTCCGGACGTACCGTCCGCGCGCCGTCCGGTGGCTTGGTGGCGATCTGGGCCGGCTCGCCCGGACGCGCCGCTGAGCTCGAGGGCGCGGCCGACGTGGTAGGGGCCGCCCCGGAGCCGGGTGCCGCGCCGGTGCCGCCGTCGCATCCGATGAGCAGCATCGAAGGCAGCACCAACAGCGCTGCCGCCGCTCGCCGAGTCCGCACCTGACCCTCCCCAACCAAGCTTTCCCGCAACAGCGGCGCGCACGCATCGCGCTCGCGCCGGCTGCCTCTCGCTTCAAGACGTCTGAGGATACCGGCCGGTTCACGGCTGCCCGATAACAGTTCAGGCCAGCGCGGAGTGTCGGAAACCGCCTCGCCGGGTGGTCAGCCGAGACCCAGCTCGGTCACCGTGAACGCGGCCCGGTACGGCAGTCCGGCGGCACTGATCGCTCGAGATGCGCCGCGCTCGACGATCACACCGACGCCGACCACGTCGGCCCCGGCCGCGCGGAGCGCCGCGACCGCGGTGAGCACCGAGGTTCCGGTCGTCGATGTGTCTTCGACCGCGAGCACGCGGCGCCCGGCGACATTAGGACCCTCGATCCGGCGGTGCAATCCGTGGGCCTTCTCGCTCTTGCGCACGACGAACGCGTCCAACCGCCGGCCGGCGGCGGCCGCAGCGTGCAACATCGCGGTGGCCACCGGGTCGGCACCGAGGGTGAGACCGCCCACCGCGTCGTAGTTCAGGTCCGCGGTGGTTTCCAGCATCACTCGGCCGACCAATGGCGCACCTTCGCCGTCGAGCGCGATCCGGCGCAGGTCGAGGTACCAGTCGGCGGTGGCCCCGGAGGACAGCTTGACCCGTCCGTGCACCACGGCCTTCTTCTTGATCAACTCGCGCAGGGTCTCCCGGTCGCCCACGGACGGCAGGGTAGACGGTTGCCGCGAGCCGGCCTATGCCCGGCCGGTCAGCGCACCGGCTGGGCCGCGGCCCACTCGGCCAGGATCCGCTGCTCCTTGTCCGGATCGATCCCCAGCGTGAACGGCGAGGCATTCGGGTGCCGAGCGGCCAGGTCGCCATCGGTGCGCAGCCAGGTCCAGGTGTCCCGGACGGTGTCGCTGACCGGCCTGGTGCGCAGTCCCGCCGCCCGGACTCTGCTCACGTCGGCGGCCCAGGTGCCGGCGGTGTCCGGCGAGTCGGGCATCCACAGCGGAAGCTCGGTCCAGGGCTCGACGTCGCGATCCAGCAGGAACTGATCGGGCACCCAGACCAGCTTGGCACCGGATCCGGTGACCGCCACGCAGTCCTCGAGCCAGTGGGCCATGGTGGTGTTGCCGGGCGGCCCGGTCACCGTGAACGTGCCCGCCCGGCCTTGCTCGGCGCAGTCCAGCATCCAGCCGGCCAGGTCGCGTGCATCGATGAGCTGCATCGGTCGGCCCGGGTCGCCGGGCGCCAGCACCTGGCCGCCGGCCGCGATCCGGGTCAGCCACCAGGGCAACCGCCCGACATTCTCGTACGGTCCGAGCAGCAGACCGGACCTGACCACCAGGGTCCGGTCGCCGAAGTGCTGCTCCACCGCGCGCTCGCAGCCGGCCTTCAGCGTGCCGTAGTCGCCGTCGTCCGGGCCGGCGTCCGGTCGGCACTCATGCCGCTCCGGGTCGGCAGGGATTGGCCGGGTGGGCCAGTCCGTGGTGGCGGACAGGCTGGAGACGAAGCCGTACCAGCCGGCCCGATCGGCGAGCATCCGGGCCGACGCACCGACCGTGGCGGGCACGTAGCCGGAGGTGTCGATCACCGCGTCCCAGCGCC
>DATAFN010000356.1:0-8141 GCA_036257435.1 Actinomycetes bacterium | reverse complement strand
CGAAGTGCTGCTGCTCGACAAGAATGTCGACCGGCTCCGCCAGGCCGACGCGATTTACCAGGGGCACCTGCAGACCGTGGCCTCGAACGCATACGAGATCGAGCGCGCGGTGCTGGACGCCGACCTGGTCATCGGGGCGGTGCTGGTGCCGGGTGCGAAGGCGCCGATGCTGATCTCGAACGAGTTGATATCCCGGATGAAGCCCGGTTCGGTGCTCGTGGACATCTCGATCGACCAGGGCGGCTGCTTCGAGGACTCGCGGCCGACCACGCATGCCGAGCCGACCTACCCCGTGCACAACTCGCTGTTCTACTGCGTCGCGAACATGCCCGGCGCGGTGCCGCATACGTCGACGTACGCCCTCACCAACGTCACGCTGCCGTACGCGGTAGAGCTCGCCAACCGGGGGTGGCGGGACGCGCTGCGCGCCGACTACCCGCTCGCGCTCGGCCTGAACGCGCATGACGGGATGCTCACTTACGGCCCGGTCGGCGAAGCGCACGGCATCGACGTCGTGGGCCTCGACGCCGTGCTGAGCTAGCCGCCCGAGCGCCGCACCTGGCCGCACCCCGCCGCAGCTGACGTCCCGCCGCGTCTGGCCCCTGCCGCGCCGCACTCCGCCGCAGCTGGCGCCTTGCCGCAGCTGGCGCCCTGCCGCGTCTGGCCCCTGCCGCGCCGCACACCGCCGCAGCTGGCGCCCTGCCGGGCACGAACTTGGGGCCCGGGACAAACCTCCACATTTCCGGCTTGGGCCTCGGTAGTGTGATCTTGCTCGGCAATTTGTTGCGCCAAGTCCTGACTTATCCGGCGAGATCTGTCGCCTTGATCACACTAACGAGGCCCGAGCTGAGCCCCGCGCGCGAACGCTGCCCGGATTCGAGCGGCGGTAGCCGCCGGATTGTGGCGTAGATCCGTGGCATCCCAGCGGACAACCTCGAATCCCAACTCTCGAAGCCGGTCCTCGCGTTGCTTCTCGCGGTAGAGGACGTCGATGCTGCCGTACTTGAGCCGGCCGTCGGCCTCACCGACCGTGCGTTGCTCGCGCCAGAGGAAGTCGACCCGACCGACGAGACGGCCATGGTCATCGCGGATCTCGACCTGAGCTTCGGGCATCGGTAGGTCGGTGGCAGCGAAGAACGCGCGCGAGTGCGACTCCAGCGGCGACTCCGACCGCCCGTCAGCAAGATCGATCAGCGCTCGAGCGTTCGCGCCGCCCGGCCGGCCACCGAACAGCCGGGCGATCTCATGAAGCTGTGCCTTGCTGGCCAGCTCGGTGTTGAGCACAGCGTCGAGCACCGCGAGGACGTCAGGCCGCTCGGCGTCTGCCGCACGTACCGCCAAGTCGACCGCGGTTCGCGCCGGCGTCGTGGTCGGTGCCTCCGGGTCGGCAACCACCTGATCGGCCGGCAACGGCGCGACCAGCAGTCGCACTCCCGATAGGTGGCGGCTGTGACCCGTCGACGTAGTCAGCGTGACGTGCTCCGGCGCTCGGCCGTGTAAGCGAACGGGGAGTGGCAGGCCGGACAGCAGTGCCGCCGACCAGCCGCTGACCACGGCGGGCCGGCGCATACCGAGTAGTGCGGCTTGGATCTGGAGGACGTGCTCGGATCGAGGAGTCCACCGGCCGGCCTGGAGTCGTTCGGCAGTGCAGTAGACGCCACGCCGCAATGCGACCCAGCTGCCGGTGGCGACGAGTACGCTGATCTTCAGCGGGGAGTAGCCGGCAGCGGTTGCGTCGGCGGTGGTGAAGGGATCGCGGGGGAGCACGGTGTCGAGTTTGCCGTGCCCGGCGGCGCGGTGTCGGAGTTGTCCACAGGGTCGGCCGTATGCTGCCGGCGTGTCCGATCGGCTGGCCTCGGCGGTGCGCGGGTACCTGGACCACCTGGCGGTCGAGCGCGGCCTGGCCGGCAACACGGTGAGCGCGTACCGGCGCGACCTGAACCGGTACGCGCAGTTTCTGGCCAGCCGCGGTCACTCGGAGCTGGTCACGGTCACCGAAGCGGATGTCACCGCGTTCCTGGCCGACCTGCGCACCGGCGACCCGGACCACCCACCGCTCGCGACGGCTTCGGCCGGGCGGGCGGTCACCGCGGTCCGCGGCCTGCACCGGTTCGCGGCCAGAGAACGCACGACTCCCGCCGATCCGGCCCGTGAGGTCCGCCCGCCGGTGCCGCCGCTACGGCTGCCCAAGGCGCTACCCGTCGCAGACGTGATCCGGCTGATCGACGCGGCGGGGATGGGGGAGCCGCCAATGTCGCTGCGCGATAGGGCTCTACTGGAGCTGCTGTACGGGACCGGGGCGCGCATCTCCGAGCTCGTTGGAGCGGACGTCGACGACCTCGACCTGGGCGAGCCGACCACGGGCGGGCCGCCCAACGGCGAGCCGACCACGGCCGGCGCCGACGGCAACCCGCCGGCGCGGCCGGCCCTGCTCAAGCTGCGCGGCAAGGGCAGCAAGGAGCGGTTTGTCCCGGTCGGGTCGTACGCCAGAGTCGCGGTAACCGGCTACCTGGTCCGGGCCCGGCCGCAGCTCGCGGCCAGGGCGCGAGGCACGCCGGCGCTGCTGCTCAACGCCCGTGGCGGCCGTCTGACCAGACAGGGCGCCTGGCAGCTGATCAAGGCGGCCGCCGACCGGGCCGGGCTCGCTGTGGGTGCGGTCTCGCCGCACACCCTCCGGCACTGCTTCGCCACCCACCTACTCGACGGCGGCGCCGACGTCCGGGTCGTCCAGGAACTGCTCGGGCACGCCTCGGTAACCACCACGCAGGTCTACACGCTGGTCACGGTCGACAAGCTGCGCGAGGTCTACGCGGCGGCCCATCCCCGCGCGCGCTAACCGAGCACTTACCGACTGCCGGCTCCCGGCGTTACGGGGACTGCAGGGCGCTGCCCTCGGTCCACTCCGACCAGCTCAGGTTCCAGTCGCCGAACCCGTTGTCCAGCTCCATCTTCCGGCGGGTCGGCGAGTGCACGACGTCGACGATGTCCCCGCGCAGCGTGTGGTTGTAGAACCACTTGGCGTTTGCCAGGCTCATCCCGACGCAGCCATGGCTGACCCTGGCCCGGCCTTGCGCCGCGGTTGACCATTCGGCGCCGTGCACGAACTCGCCGCTCCAGGTGACCCGCATCGCCCAGTGCACCCGAAGCCGGTAGTAGCCCGGATCGCCGGGGTCGATGCCGACCGTGGCCGCGTCCATCACCTTGAGCTTGTGCTTCTCCAGCACGACCTTGATGCCGTTGCGGGTCTCCCAGCCCTTCCGGCCGGCCGTGATCGGGATCGTCCGGGCTCGATCACCGTCGATGTACACGGTCATCCGCAGCTTCCTGACGTCGACCACGCTGCGCACCGACCGGCCGATCGTGAACGACACGTCGCGCTGCTCGTCGCCGTACACGCCATCGCCCGCGTCGACGCCTTGGAGCCGCACCTTCAGCGTGACCTCCGTGCCGGGCGGCCAGTATTCCTTCGGCCGGAATCGCAGCTTGTCGTCGCTGATCCAATGCCACGCGCCCTCGACTTGCGGATCGGATTCGACGATCAGCCGCTTCTCGACCGCGGCACGATCGGTGACCGGATCGCTGAGCTGCACCTGGATGGGTAGTCCGACGCCAACCGTCTCCCCGGTCAGCGGGACCACTGCCGTATGCAGCTTGGCCTTCGGCCGCACCGTGGTGAAGCTGGTCTCACTCGTGGTGACCGCGCCCTGCGCGTTGCGCGCGCGCGCCACCACTGTGTAGCGGGTGGCGAAGTCCAGCGCGGCGTTGGTGCGCCAGCTGGTCCGGTCATCGCTGAGCCGGCCCTTCACCTCATCGCCGGCCGGATCGGTAACGGTCACCTCGGTGAGGGCGCCGCCGGCCGCGGTGACGGTGATCCGGTCGGCCGGGACTACGCCACGCGCATGGTCGGCGGGGACGACCTGAATGGTCGCCGACGGAGCCGGCGGCTCGTCGGACCCCACCCCGAGCTGGCAGCCAGCGGTGAACGCGAGCGCTATTCCGGCAACGGCCAGCCTGGCGGTGTAGCGCATCGGTTCGAGCATAACCAGTCCCACGAGTACGTCCGGCCTACCGCAGGCAGGACGCAATCCCGCAGCAGAATGTTGCGCCACGAAGCGAATGATCTTGATGCCGGTATGCGGCCTACCTACAGTCGCGATCAATGCACCAATGTCGTCACGGTGATTTGTCGTCATGTACTGGCCGAGAAGTCACCAGCTGACCGGCGAGGAGGTAGACGGTCGGTGGCCAAGTCGAGCGCGCAGACCAAACCCGCCCGGGCGGAACCTGGCGAAGTACCACCCATCGACGACGAGTCCGCCGTTGCGCTTGGTCTTGTCGACGCCGACAGCGGGCTGCGGCTGGGACCGACCGGCCGGCCGATGCCGCGCTTCCCGGCGCCGCCGCGGCTCCGCAGCCACGGTCCGGCCAAGGTGATCGCGATGTGCAACCAGAAGGGCGGGGTCGGCAAGACCACCTCGACCATCAACCTGGGCGCCGCGATCGCCGACTACGGCCGTCGCGTGCTGCTGGTCGACTTCGACCCGCAGGGTGCGCTGTCCGTCGGTCTCGGCCTCAATGCGCACGAGCTCGATCTCACCGTCTACAACCTGCTCATGCAGCGCGACATCACGATCGACGATGTCCTGCAGAAGACCACCGTGCCGGGCATGGATTTGCTGCCGAGCAACATCGACCTGTCCGCCGCCGAGATCCAACTGGTCAACGAGGTCGCCCGGGAGCAAACCCTGCTGCGCGCACTCGGGCCGCTGCTCGACGAGTACGACGTAGTCGTCATCGACTGCCAGCCGTCGCTGGGTCTGCTTACGGTCAACGCGCTTACCGCGGCACATTCGGTGATCGTGCCGCTGGAATGCGAGTTCTTCGCGCTGCGCGGGCTGGCGCTGCTGACCGACATCATGGCCAAGGTGCGCGAGCGGCTGAACCCGAACCTCTACTTGGAGGGCATCCTCGCCACGATGTACGACTCACGGACGGTGCACGGCCGCGAGGTGCTCGAGCGGGTAGTGGAGGCGTTCGGCGACGGAGTGTTCCACACCGTGATCGGGCGGACAGTGCGGTTCCCGGAGACCACCGTCGCCGGCGAGCCGATCACCACCTACGCGCCGGCGTCGACCGGTGCCATCGCCTACAAGCAGCTGGCCAAGGAGGTGCTGGCGCGGTGCCACGTCGGGTGAGCCTGCCAGGGGCGGACGAGCTGTTCCGTACCACCGGTGCATCGGTCGCGCCGGTACGGCCGCCGCGCGGCCTGGGTGGAGTGCCGGTCGGGCTACCGCTGGCAACCGTGCCGACCGAGATCGCGCGAACGCTGCCGGTCGGCGGGCCTGGTCGGGACGACCGCTTGCACGCGGTGCCCGACCCAGACCAGCTGGACGAGGCGGCGGCTCGAGCCCGGTCTACTGCCCCGCCGCGGCCGCCCAAACCGCCACCCCGGCCGTCCGGCCGGACCCGGCACGACGAGAAGATCACCGTGTATGTGTCGTCCGACGAGCTGCTCGAGCTCGAACACGCCCGGCTGATCTTGCGCGGCCAGCACGGGGTTGCCGTCGACCGTGGCCGGATCGTCCGCGAGGCGATCGCAATCCTGCTCGCCGACCTCGATACGAAGGGCGAGGCGAGCGTGCTGGTTCGCCGGCTGCGCCACTCGTAGCCGCTGCTTACTGTCGGATTCCTCACAGGTTTCGGGGCCGGGCTGTTGTATTCACGGTCCTGTCGAAACCCGTGAGGAGCCGTAATGAGCGCACCGACCGGCGCCGGGACGTTGCAGATCTCGCCGATCCCGGTTGAGACGCTGCGCCGGATCCAGGAACGCCGCATCGACGACCTGGGTAACCCGGTCGTATCCGAGGTGGACACCGAGGGCGGGTCGCCGCTGCGCTGCTGCCTGCGTGACGCGACGCCGGGCGAGCGGGTGGCGGCTATCGGCTACAACCCGTTCCCATGGTCCGGCCCGTACGCCGAAACCGGCCCGGTATTCATCCATGCCGACGAGTGCCCCGGTTACCAGGAGCTGCACAGTTACCCGGCCGGATTCCGGCACCGGCGGCAGATTTTCCGGGCATACAGCGCGCAGCGGCGGATCGTGGACGCGGTGATCGTGGCCGGTGCGGACGCCGAGGCGGCCCTGACCGAGTTACTGGCCAGGCTCGACGTCGACTTCGTGCACAGCCGTAACGTCGCGTACGGCTGCTACATGTTCACCGTCCGCCGCAACTAGGTGTTGAGCCGTACCCGACCCCCGAGCATCCGTGCTCAGGGGCTGGGCTCGGCTACGGTTGGGGCGTGACCGAGCAGGAGCTGGCCGCGCCCGATCGCACCGGCGGCTTCCAGGTGCACCTCGACGTCTTCGAGGGCCCGTTCGACCTGCTGCTCGGTCTGATCGCCAAGCACAAGCTGGATATCACCGAGGTGGCACTGTCCCAGGTCACCGACGAGTTCATCGCGCACATCCGCAGCTACGGGGTGGAGTGGGACCTCGGTCAGGCGACGGAGTTCCTCGTGGTCGCGGCTACGCTGCTCGACCTGAAGGCGGCCCGGTTGCTGCCTGCCGGACAGGTCGAGGACGAGGAGGATCTCGCTCTGCTGGAGGCGCGCGATCTGCTGTTCGCGCGGCTACTGCAGTACCGGGCCTACAAGCAGGTGGCCGCGGTGTTCGCGGCCCGGATGGCCGACGAGGCCCGGCGCCACCCGCGGGCGGTCACGTTGGAACCGGCGTTCGCGAACCTGCTTCCGGAACTCGTATTCGGGCTCGGCCCGGCCGAGTTCGCGGTCATCGCGGCCCGGGCGCTGGCCCCCAAGGAGCCGCCCTCGATGCCGATCGCGCACCTGCATCCGCCGTTGATCAGTGTGCGAGAGCAGGCAGCGGTACTGGTGGAACGGCTGCGCCGGCTCCGGACTGCGACGTTCCGCGCGCTCAGCGCGGACGCCGAGGGCACCCTGGTCGTCGTCGCCCGGTTCCTGGCTCTACTCGAGCTGTACCGCGAAGGTGCGGTTGCGTTCGATCAGCTGGAGCCGTACGCGGATCTGCAGGTCCGGTGGACCGGTGCGGAGGAGGGCGGGATCGAGCTTACCGACGAGTTCGACGTTGACGAGGCCGCGGATGTCGACGAGGCCGCGCACAGTAGCGAGGCCGGCGATCAGCCGGCGGAGGGGGTGGACGCGGGTGAGCGACCTGCTCGGCGATCTGGAGATTGATCGCATGACGCCAGACCGGGCCGACAGACCAGAACCGCCGCTGCGGGCCGCGCTCGAAGCGGTCCTGCTGGTGGTCGACGAGCCGGTGTCCGAAGTCAGCCTGGCCCAGGTGGTGGAGCGGCCGACCGACGAGGTCAGGACCGCGCTCACCGAGCTGGCGACCGAGTACACCGCGGCCGGGCGCGGCTTCGATCTGCGCGAGGTCGCCGGCGGCTGGCGGTTGTACACCAGGGCCGAATGCGCCGCGGTGGTCGAGCGGTTCATCCGCGGCGGCCAGCACGCCCGGCTGACCCAGGCGGCGCTGGAGACGCTCGCCGTGGTGGCCTACCGGCAGCCGGTAAGCCGATCGAGGGTGTCCGCGGTACGCGGTGTGCACGTAGACGCGGTGATGCGCACCCTCGTCGCGCGCGGCCTGGTGGAGGAAGCGGGGACCGAGCACGAGACCGGCGCGATCCTGTACCGGACAACCGGATACTTCCTGGAGCGGCTGGGTCTCAACACGATCGAGGAGCTACCCGAGCTGGCGCCCTACCTGCCACCGCTGGACACGATCGACGCCGATACCGTCGACGGCGGGCCGGCCGGATCTGGTGCCGCCGACTGGGACTCGGGCCAGCCCGAGGCTCAGGCCGAACTGGAATCCGAGGTTGGTCCGGCGGCGTCCGGCGACCGCTCTCAGCCCGAACCCGACTAGCCGCCGATGTCCGAGCCTGCCGGGGAGACGACCGGGATCCGGCTGCAGAAGGTGCTGGCCCAGGCGGGACTGGGTAGCCGCCGCGCATGCGAGCGCCTCATCGAGCAGGGCCGGGTCGAGGTCGACGGGCGCCGGGTGGTCGAGCAGGGGAAGCGGGTCGACCCGGACCGCCAGGTGATCAAAGTGGACGGCATGCGGGTCGTCACCGCCGCCGACCGGATCTACCTCGCGCTGA
>DATAFN010000310.1:0-1779 GCA_036257435.1 Actinomycetes bacterium | reverse complement strand
GACGGATCTGCTCCGCGGTTTCCGTCCAGGTGCGCACCGCGCACGCCGGCTCCACACAGCGCCACACTCGCTTGACCCACACCAGGGTGACCGGCCGACCGGCCGAGGGCAGGTCACGCACCCAACTCGGGCGACGGTCGTTGTTCTGCGTCTGACTTAGCCCGGTCACTCGGTTCGAGATATACCCAACCGTCGACGGCGTGCCTGCCCCGGTTGGAGGCCGGTACGGATGTCTGCTGCAGCTGTGGTTGGGAAGCGGAAGCGGCGGCGGTTGTCGCCGGGGGAGAGGTACGAGATCTATGTGTCGGTGTTGACCGGGCAGGCCACTCAGCGCGAGGCCGCCGAGCGGTTCGGGGTGGATCGCTCGACGGTGGTCACTGCGTGCCGGACTGCGAAGCAGGGCGCGTTGGATGCGCTGGCCGCGGCGGTGCCGGGTCGGCCGGGCGTGAGCCGCGAGCAGGCGGCGCTGGAGGCGGCGCAGGTCGAGATCGAGCGGCTGCGGGCGACGGTGACCGAGCAGGCGGTGGCGCTGCATCTGCACGAGGGAAAAGCGCGTTGGGACTGACCGCCGGCCCGGTCCCGCCGCGTGTCGAGGCGCCGGTGAAGGCCGGGCTGCTCGCGTTGATCGATCACGCTGGTGAGCGCGGCTGGTCGACACGCCGGTCGTGTTCGCTGCTTGGCTTGGACCCGGACCGGGCCGCGAGCTGGCGGGATCGATCCCGCGCCAGCCGGCTGTCGGACCTGCCGTGCGGCGGCGGCGCGGTGCACGGGCTGCTCGACAGCGAACGCGCCGCGGTGGTGGAGCTGTTCGAGGCCTGGGCCGGCATCGACCGGTCACACCGCAAGCTGGCCGCGCGCGGGTCCCGGATCGATCTGGTGCACGTCTCGGCCTCGACCGTGCACCGGGTGCTGAGCGCGGAAGGCCTTGTCCTGCAAGGGCCACCGGCTCGCGAACCAGCGATCCGGGCGCCGTGGCCGGAGTGGATCTGCTGGAAGCCGAACAGCGTGTGGTGCTACGACTTCTCGCACTTCACCCGAGCCCGCCGGGTCGCCGTCGCGGTGCTCGACGTTGTCTCCCGACGCTGGCTGTCCACGCGGGTCTCGGCGGAGGAGACCAGCACCCAGATCGAGGCCGCGTTCATCGCCGCGCTCGACGAGGAAGGCCTCAGCGAACGCATCGACGCCCGGCTGCTGGCCCGGCTACGTGCCGGCGAACTCAGCCCAGCCCAGATCGACGGACCCGAGGCCGACGGGGTGCCCGTGCTGATCGCGATGAGCGACAACGGCCCGCAGATGCGCTCACACTCCACCAAGGAGTTCATGGCCGCCTGCGCGATCATGCAACGCTTCGGCCGGCCCGGCACCCCGACCGACCAAGCCTGGATCGAGTCGCTGTTCGGACACGTCAAGACCGACTGGCCACACCTGGAGAAGATCCGCGACCCCGCCGAGCTCGCCCTCGAACTCGACCGCGTCCGGGCCGAGTACAACACCGTCCGGCTGCACGCCGGCATCGGCTACGTCACCCCCGACGACGAACACCACGGCCGAGGCGAAGCCATCCGCCAAGCCCGCCGCGACGGCCTCGCCGCGGCACGACACGCACGCATCGAATACCGTCGAACCCAAACACGGAACCCATCATGATCGCGCGCCGATCCTGGCTGGGTATTGATTCAGCCGACGACCGGATTAAGTCAGAAACACCTCAGTCCGGCATGTGATCACCTCCCGTTGATGCTCGACAAGGCAGTAACCGGCCGCGCGGCAGCCGATCCA
>DATAFN010000299.1:0-3602 GCA_036257435.1 Actinomycetes bacterium | reverse complement strand
GCGGGTGGGAGCGCACCGGCGAACTCGACGTGGCCACCGAGCCGTGGCAGGTGGCTGACCTGCGCAGCTCGGTCGAGCCGTTGCGCGCGCACGGCCACGACGTGCAGTGGCTGGACGGACCCGAATTGCGTCAGCAGGTGGCCTCACCGACCTACCGGGCCGGGCTGTGGGATCGCAACGGCGTGGCGATGCTCGACCCAGCCCGGTTGGCCTGGGGTCTGCGCGCCGCCTGCCTGCGACTGGGCGTCCGAATCTTCGAGAACACCGAAGTCACCACGGTGGATCGCGGCACCACCGGCGTCGTGCTCGGTACTCCGCACGGCCGGATCCGGGCCTATCGGGCGGCGCTGTGCACCAACGCCTTCAAGCCGTTGCTGCGCCGGATCCGGCAGTTCGTCGTGCCGGTCTACGACTACGCGCTGATGACCGCTCCGCTGTCGGCCGAGCAGCGGGCGGCCGTCGGGTGGCAACACCGGCAGGGCATCGGCGACTCGGCCAACCAGTTCCACTACTACCGGCTCAGCGACGACAACCGCATCCTCTGGGGCGGTTACGACGCGATCTACCACTTCGGCAACGCGCTGCACCCCGATCTTGACCGCCGAGCCGAGACCTTCGGGCTGCTGGCTGAGCACTTCTTCGGCACGTTCCCGCAGCTGGAAGGGCTGCGCTTCACCCACGCGTGGGGCGGAGCCATCGACACCTGCAGCCGGTTCAGCCCGTTCTGGGGAACGGCGCTGGACGGCCGGGTCGGCTACGTGGCCGGCTACACCGGCCTCGGCGTCGGCGCTTCCCGCTTCGGTGCCGCGGTGCTCCTGGACCTGCTCAGCGGCGCACCCACCGAACGGACCGAGCTGGCCATGGTGCGGAGCAAGCCGGTGCCGTTCCCGCCCGAGCCGCTGCGGTCCGGTGTCATCGAGGCCACCCGCCGGTCGCTGGCCAGGGCCGACCGCAACGCCGGTCGGCGCAACCTGTGGCTACGCACGCTCGACCGACTCGGCCTCGGCTTCGACTCCTGATCGTCACCTCGTCCATCCTGCTGAACGGAGCACTCCATGCGAATCCTGCTCGCCGGCGCTGGCGGCGTCGGCTCTGCTCTGGTAGGGATCGCCGCCCGACGCCAGTTCTTCGAACAGGTGGTGGTCACCGACTACACCCTCGACCGAGCCGAGCGTGCGGTCTCGGCGCTGGGCGGTGATCCTCGATTCGTCGCCGGCCGGCTCGACGCCTCCGACCAGGACGCGGTCGTTGCCGCGTTACGCGAACACCGATGCGACGTGCTCGTGAACGCGGTCGATCCGCGCTTCGTCATGCCCCTGTTCCGGGGCGCGTTGCGGGCCGGCGTGCACTACCTGGACATGGCGATGAGCCTGTCCCGGCCGCACCCGGTGCACCCGTACGAGCAGGTCGGGGTGAAGCTCGGCGACCAACAGTTCGAGCTGGCGGAGAAGTGGGTTGCCACCGATCGGTTGGCGCTGGTCGGAATGGGCGTCGAGCCCGGCCTGTCCGACGTGTTCGCGCGCTACGCGGCCGATCAACTGTTCTCCCGGATCGACGAGATCGGCGTGCGCGACGGCGCCGACCTGGTGGTCGAGGGCCACGACTTCGCGCCGTCTTTCAGCATCTGGACCACGATCGAGGAATGCCTGAACCCGCCCGTGGTCTACGAGGCCGGCCAGGGCTGGTTCACCACAGCGCCGTTCAGCGAGCCGGAGGTCTTCGACTTCCCGGAGGGCATCGGCTCCGTGGAGTGCGTCAACGTCGAGCACGAAGAGGTACTGCTGATACCCCGCTGGCTCGACACCGGCCGGGTCACCTTCAAGTACGGCTTGGGCGCGGAGTTCATCCAGGTGCTGCAGACCCTGCACAAACTGGGCCTGGACCGCACCGACCCGGTGCGGGTCGGCGGGGTGCAGGTCAGCCCGCGCGACGTCGTGGCCGCCTGCCTGCCCGACCCCGCCACGCTGGGTGAGGCGATGAGCGGAAGGACGTGTGCGGGCACCTGGGTGCGGGGTCTGGGCATCGACGGCGAGCCGCGCCAGGTGTACCTGTACCACGTCGTCGACAACGCCTGGTCCATGCGTGAGTACGGCTCCCAGGCCGTGGTGTGGCAGACCGCGATCAACCCGGTGATCGCATTGGAACTCGTGGCGAGCGGGGTGTGGCAGGGCGTCGGCGTTCTCGGGCCCGAGGCGTTCGACGCGGCACCCTTCCTCGACCTGCTGACCACCTACGGCTCACCCTGGGGTCTGCGCGAGGAGACACCGGCCTGAGCCGGATCCGCTGCAGGGCCGGGCCTCGGCACCGCGACGCCTATAACGCCAGGCCGGTGAGCACCATGACCCGCTCGTACGTCAAGTCCTCCATCGCGAACCGGACGCCTTCGCGGCCGACACCGGACTCCTTGGTGCCGCCGTAGGGCATCTGGTCGGCGCGGTAGGACGGCACGTCACCGATGATCACGCCACCCACCACGAGCTCCTGGTGGGCCCGGAACGCCGTCGCCATGTCGTGCGTGAAGACACCGGCCTGCAACCCGTAGCGCGAGTCGTTCACTGCGGCAAACGCATCATCGATCCCGTCGACGGCGGCCACGACCAACACCGGGCCGAAGACCTCCTCACACGCAACGTGTGCCTCGCGCGGCACGTCGGTCAGCACCGCTGGCGCGTAGGTCGCACCTTCCCGGTCACCGCCCGTGTGCAGCTGCGCCCCGGCCGCCACCGCCTCCTCGACCCAGCGTTGAACTCGCTGCGCGGCCGCCTCGGACACCATCGGTCCGACGTGCGTGCTCTCCAGTCGCGGGTCGCCCACACCTTGCCGCTCGACCGCGACGACCACCCGGGCCAGCAGCCGGTCATACACCGAGCGGTCCGCGTACACCCGCTGAACCGAGATGCACGACTGGCCGGCCTGGTAGGTGGCGAACGCGGCGATCCGCTGGGCGGCCCAGTCGAGGTCGGCGTCGGACGAGTAGTCCGCGCAGACCACGGCTGCGGCATTGCCGCCAAGTTCCAGCGTGACATGCTTGCGCGGCACCGCGTCACGGATCTGCCAGCCGACTGGGCCCGATCCGGTGAACGAGATCACCGGCAGCCGCGGGTCGGCGACCAGGTCCGGCATTCGCTCGTTCGGCACCGGCAGCACCGACCACGACCCCGCCGGCAACTCGGTCTCAGCGAGTATCTCCCCCAGCAGCAGTGCGGACAGCGGTGTGGCGGGCGCGGGCTTGACGATGATCGGGGTGCCGACAGCCAACGCGGGCGCCACCTTGTGCGCCACCAGGTTGAGCGGGAAATTGAACGGCGCGATGCCGAGCACCGGACCCCTGGGCACCCGGCGGGTAACGGCAAGCCGACCCACGCCGCCCGGGTCGGTGTCGAGCCGCTGCACCTCCCCCGACCAGCGGCGCACCTCCTCGGCAGCCCAGCGGAACGTCGAGACGGCGCGGCTGACCTCGCCGCGCGCCCAGACGATCGGCTTGCCGTTCTCCTCGACGATCAGATCGGCGATCTCCCTGGCCCGGTCGGTCAGCCGGCGCACGACGTGATCGAGCGCTGCTGCCCGGGCGTGCGCCGGCCAGGCGGCCAGTTCCGGGGCTG
>DATAFN010000298.1:0-5219 GCA_036257435.1 Actinomycetes bacterium | reverse complement strand
TCCGGCCGTCCGGTGGGCGTGATGCGCACCCACGAATGGGCCCCGCGGGTGCTCATCGCGAACTCCAACCTGGTCGGCGACTGGGCCACCTGGCCCGAATTCCGCCGGCTGGAGGCGCTGGGCCTGACCATGTACGGGCAGATGACCGCAGGCTCCTGGATCTACATCGGCACCCAGGGCATCCTCCAGGGTACGTACGAGACGTTCGCCGCGGTCGCCGCCAAGCTCGGCCGGCCCTCGCTGGCCGGCACCATCACGTTGACCGCCGGTCTCGGCGGCATGGGCGGCGCCCAGCCGCTGGCGGTGACGATGAACGAGGGGGTCGCGATCTGCGTCGAGTGCGACCCGTCCCGGATCCAACGCCGCCTCGACCACCGCTACCTGGATATGCGCGCCGACAGCGTCGAGCACGCGCTTCGACTGGCGATCGAGGCGCGGGACGCCGGCCGGCCGTACTCGATCGGCGTGCTCGGCAATGCCGCCGACGTGGTGCCGCAACTGCTGGCAATGAGCGCGCCGGTCGACATCGTGACCGACCAGACCAGCGCGCACGACCCGCTCGCCTATCTCCCGATCGGCGTCGCGTTCGAGGACTGGAGGGCTGAGCGGGAGAAGGATCCGGGCGGGTTCACCCGCCGGGCTCGCGAGTCGATGGCGCGGCACGTCGAGGCGATGGTGGGCTTCCAGGACGCCGGTGCCGAGGTCTTCGACTACGGCAACTCGATCAGAGGCGAGGCGAAGCTGGCCGGCTACGAGCGCGCCTTCGACTTCCTCGGCTTCGTGCCCGCCTACATCCGGCCGCTCTTCTGCGAGGGCAAAGGCCCGTTCCGCTGGGCGGCGCTGTCCGGGGATCCGAACGACATCGTGGCCACCGACCGGGCCATCCTCGAGCTGTTCCCGGACAACCAGGCGCTGGCCAGGTGGATCCGGATGGCCACGGAGAAGGTGCACTTCCAAGGTCTTCCGGCGCGCATCTGCTGGCTCGGTTATGGCGAGCGGGACAAGGCCGGCGAGCGGTTCAACGACATGGTGGCCAGCGGCGCGCTGACCGCCCCGATCGTGATCGGCCGCGATCATCTGGACTGCGGCTCGGTGGCCTCGCCGTATCGGGAGACCGAGGCGATGGCCGACGGCTCCGACGCGATCGCGGACTGGCCGCTGCTCAATGCGATGCTCAACGTGGCCTCCGGTGCGTCCTGGGTGTCGATCCACCACGGCGGCGGGGTCGGCATCGGCCGGTCGATTCACGCCGGGCAGGTCACCGTTGCGGACGGAACGCCGCTGGCCGGGCAGAAGATCGCCAGGGTGCTCAGCAACGATCCAGGCACCGGGGTGATGCGGCACGTCGATGCCGGCTACCAGCAGGCCGCCGAGGTGGCCGATGAGCGCGGGGTGAAGATCCCGATGCGTCCGAGCGGATGACGGATCCAGGAGAAGGCGACAGCGCGACCGAGCGGATGACGGATCCAGGAGAAGGCGACAGCGCGACCGGAAAGCACGCCGCGGATACCGGATCTGTCGAGGCCCGGCTTCGGGACCTGCTCGAGTCACTGCACCCGATCGGCCGGCATCCGGAAACCGGCGGGTATCGCCGTTTTGCCTGGACTCCGGCCGACCGGGAGTGCCGTGACTGGTTCCACCAGCAGGCCCGGGCCCGGGACCTCGCCTACCAGGTCGACCGCAACGGCAACCAGTGGGCGTGGTGGGGAGAGTCCCGGACCGGAGCGGTGGTAACCGGCAGCCACCTGGATAGCGTGCCCGATGGCGGCGCGCTGGACGGTCCACTCGGCGTCGTGTCGGCGTTTGTCGCGATCGATCTGCTCCGGTCCCGCGACTTCGTTCCGGCCCATTCGGTCGCGGTCGTCAACTTCGCCGACGAGGAAGGTGCCAGGTTCGGCGTCGCCTGCGCCGGTTCCCGGCTGCTTACCGGCGCGCTCGACCCGGACCGGGCACGATCGCTGGCTGCCGTCGACGGGACCACCATGGCCGCAGCGATGCGCGCGGCCGGTCATGACCCGAACGGCCTCGGCCGGGACGACGAGGCGCTGGCTGCAATCGGGGTCTTCGTCGAGCTGCACGTCGAGCAGGGCCGCGCGCTGGCCGACCTGGCCGCGCCGGTCGGAGTGGGCAGCGCGATCTGGCCGCATGGGCGGTGGCGGTTCGACTTCGCCGGCCGGGCCGACCACGCCGGCACCACCAAGCTGGCCGACCGGCACGACCCGATGCTGCCGTTCGCCACTACGGTGCTGGCCGCTCGCGATGAGGCCACCAAGCGCGACATCCTGGCGACGTTCGGCCGCGTCCTGGTGGAACCGAACGGCACGAACGCGATCCCGTCCCGGGTCACCGCCTGGCTGGACGCCCGCGGTCCCGACCCGGCCGACGTCGAGGCGCTGGTCGCAGCTGTAGCCAGCCGGTCGACCGGCACCGTGACTAGGGAGTCGTGGACCCCGCCGGTGGAGTTCGACCGGGTGCTCCGGGAGCGGATCGTGACCGTGCTCGAGCAGCGCGGCGGGAGTGCGCCACCGGTGCTGGCAACTGGTGCCGGCCATGACGCCGGAATCCTGGCCGCCGAGGTGCCCACCGCGATGCTGTTCGTCCGCAACCCGACCGGGGTCTCCCACTCGCCGGCCGAGCACGCCGAACTGGCCGACTGCGTCGCCGGCGTGGAAGCGTTGGCTGCCGTGCTGGCGGAGCTGGCCGGCCGATGACGCGCTGGCATGCCGAGTATGCGTGGCTTGGCGACCGATTCGTCCCCGATGTCGTCATCGAGGCCGACAACTCGGTGTTCACCGCGGTCACTCCAAGCGTGGGCGGGCCGCCGGCCGGCGCGGTCCGGCTGCCCGGTCTGACCCTGCCCGGCCTGGCGAATGCGCACTCGCACGCGTTCCACCGGGTGCTGCGTGGCCGCGCCCAGGCCGGTCGCGGCTCGTTCTGGACTTGGCGCGAGCACATGTACCGGGTCGCGGGGCGGCTGATCCCGGACATCTACCTGCGGCTCGCCCGCGCCACCTATGCGGAGATGGCGCTGGCCGGGGTGACCTGCGTCGGAGAGTTCCACTACCTGCACCACGGCCCGGGCGGGCAGCCGTACGACAACCCGAACGCGATGGCGGATGCGCTGTTCGAAGCCGCGCGCCAGGCCGGGATCCGGATCACCCTGCTCGACACGCTCTATTTATCCGGCGGGATGGGGCGTGCGCTGGAGGGTCCGCAACTCCGGTTCGGCGACGGGAGCGCCGAGGCCTGGGCGGACCGGGTCGATGCGATCGCGCCGCCGGCGCACGCCCGGTTAGGTTGCGCGATCCACTCAGTCCGCGCGGTTCCGCTCGGCTCGATGGCACCGGTGGTGTCTTGGAGCCAGCACAACGGAGCGCCGCTGCACGTCCACCTGTCCGAGCAGCGGGCCGAGAACGAGGCGTGCCTGGATCGCTACCGCCGCACGCCCACCCAGTTGCTGGATGAGGCCGGCGCGCTCGGACCACGGACCACGGTGGTGCACGCCACCCACCTCACCGATGTCGACATCACCAAGCTGGGCGGTGCGCGGGTGTTCGTCTGCATGTGCCCGACCACCGAACGCGACCTCGCCGACGGCATCGGCCCGGCCCGGGCGCTGGCGCACCAGGGCGCGACACTGACGCTGGGCACCGACAGCCACGCGATGATCGACATGTTCGAGGAGGCGAGAGCGGTAGAGCTGAACGAGCGGCTGCGCAGCGAGGCGCGCGGGCACTGGACCGCGGCCGAGCTCCTGGGCTCGGCCACCGCGGCCGGGCACGCCAGCCTGGGCTGGCCAGATGCCGGGGTGATCGCCGCCGGTGCCCAGGCCGACCTGGTCACGCTCGACTTGTCGTCGGTACGGCTGGCCGGAGCGAGTCGGGACACACCGGTCGAGTCGGTCATCTTCTCGGCCACTGCCGCCGATGTCCGGCATGTCGTCGCCGGCGGCCATGACGTGGTCCGGGACGGCGGGCACTTGCTGGTGTCCGATGTCGCCGGTGAGCTCGACCAGGTCATCGGCGAAGTGCTGGCCGGGTAGGTGTCGAGATGGCGACCTCGCTGCTGACCGGCATCGCCGAGCTGGTGACAAACGACCCGGCGACGGCCGACCTGGATCCCGCCGGAGCTGGCGGCCGCACCGCGAGTGCGACCGACCGCCCGGCCGGATCGGACCTCCCCGGCGCGAGCCGACTCGGGCTGCGGACCGACGCTGCCGTCCTCATCGACGGCGAGCGGATCGGCTGGATCGGCTCGGCCGGCGCGGCTCCGGCGGCGGATCAGCGGATCGATCTCGGTGGCCGGGCGGTGCTACCCGGCTTCGTGGACAGCCACGCCCACCTGGTGTTCGCCGGCGACCGGTCCGCTGAGTTCGCGGCCCGGATGACCGGCCAGCCGTACGCCGCGGGCGGCATCCGAACCACGGTTGCGGCCACCCGGGCGGCCAGCGACGAGGCGCTGCGGGCGAACCTGGAACGGCTCCGACGCGAGGCGCTGGCCGCCGGGACCACCACGATCGAGTGCAAGTCCGGCTACGGCCTGACCGTGGCGGATGAGGCCAGATCGGTGCGGCTGGCCGCCGAGGTCGCTGACGAGGTCACCTTCCTGGGCGCGCACGTCGTTCCGGCCGAGTACGCCGACGACCCGGCCGGCTACGTGGACCTGGTGTGCGGCGAGATGCTCGCCGCCTGCGCGCCGCACGCCCGCTGGGTGGACGTGTTCTGCGAGCGTGGCGCGTTCGATGCGGATGCGACCCGCCAGATCCTGCGGGCCGGGTCCGCCGCCGGGCTTGTTCCGCGCCTGCACGCCAACCAGCTCGGGCCCGGGCCGGGCGTACAGATCGCCGCCGAGTTCGGCGCCGCCTCGGCCGATCACTGCACCCACCTCAGCGACGCCGACATCGCCGCGCTCGCCGAATCCGGCACGGTCGCGACGCTGCTTCCGGGCGCCGAGTTTTCCACCCGCTCGCCCTATCCGGATGCGCGCCGGCTGCTCGATGCCGGCGTGATGGTCGCGCTGGCCACCGACTGCAACCCCGGCTCCTCGTACACGACGAACATGCCGCTGTGCATCGCGCTGGCAGTGCGGGAGATGCGGATGAGCCCGGCCGAGTCGGTGTGGTCGGCGACCGCCGGCGGCGCGGCGGCACTGCGCCGGACCGACATCGGGGCGCTGCGGGCCGGCGCCCGAGCCGATCTCGTGGTGCTCGACGCGCCGTC
>DATAFN010000266.1:0-9905 GCA_036257435.1 Actinomycetes bacterium | reverse complement strand
GAGGACCTTCAGCTTCTCGGTCAGCAGCGACTCGGCGTCGAACGCGGCCGGTTCCTCCATGGCGGTGAGGGCCATCAGCTGGAGGAGGTGGTTCTGGATGACGTCACGGGCGGCGCCGATGCCGTCGTAGTAGCCGGCGCGGCTGCCGATCCCGATGTCCTCGGCCATGGTGATCTGGACGTGATCGACGTAACCGCGGTTCCAGATCGGCTCGTACATCTCGTTCGCAAAGCGCAGGGCCAGGATGTTCTGGACCGTCTCCTTGCCGAGGTAGTGGTCGATGCGGAACACGCTGCCGGGTGGGAACACCGCATCCACCATCTTGTTGAGCTCCCGCGCGCTGGCCAGATCGTGTCCGAACGGCTTCTCCACCACCACCCGGCGCCAGGCTTCCGGCCTGCTGGTGGCCAGTCCGTGCTCCTTGAGCTGCGCGACCACGGCCGGAAAGAACTTCGGCGGTACCGACAGGTAGAACGCGTGGTTACCAGCGGTGCCGCGGGACTGGTCGAGCTCCTCCACGGTCTGCCGGAGGCGGTCGAACGCGGCATCGTCGTCGAACTCGCCGGGCACGAACCGGAATCCCTCCGACAACTGCTTCCATACCTCGTCCCGGAACGGGGTCCGCGCGTGCTCCTTGACCGCGTCGTGCACGACCTGCGCGAAGTCCTGCTCGGCCCAGTCCCGCCGGGCGAAACCGACCAGCGCGAACGAGGGCGGCAGCAGGCCGCGATTGGCGAGGTCGTACACCGCGGGCATCAGCTTGCGCCGGGCCAGATCGCCGGTCACTCCGAAGATCACCAGGCCACACGGCCCGGCGATCCGGGGCAGCCGGCGGTCCTGTGGGTCGCGCAGCGGGTTCTGGTAGCCGGCAACCGGGTCGGACGGCTTGGTCACCGCTCCACCTCGGTACCGGCGGCAAGCTCGTCGGCCGCCGCGAGCAACTGGGCCAGCCCCTTGGCCCGGTCGAGCAGGTGCAGCCGGAGCACAGTTCGGCCGCGCGAAGTGAGCGCGCCGAGGTCGCCGAGCGCCTGCGCCAGCTGGAGTGCGCCGAACCTGAACGGCCGATCCGGAATCGGCACGTCCATGGCCGGCTCACCGGTCACCTGCACGAAGCTGCCGACCGGCGGGCCGCCCTTGTGATACTGCCCGGTGGAATGCAGGAACCGCGGTCCCCAACCGAACGTGACCATACGGCCGAACAGCCGGCCGGCAAGCACCGGCCGCAGCCGAGCCGCCTCGGCCTGGCCGTGCCGGTCGAGGTAGGCCATGATCGCCAGATAACCGCCGAGTGGAGTGGCCGTGGCCAGCGCGGCGAGTGCACCCGGCAGGTCTGCCACCGAGGGAAACTGCGCGGCATCGCCGTAGATAGCGACCGAGTCGTCGACGCACAGTGGCTCGCCGACGGGCAGCGCCGTACCGGTCGCCAGCCGGTCCAGCAAGGCGGCCGTGTTCTCCTTCGACTCGGCCACGTTGGGCTGGTCGAACGGATTGATCTCGAGCAGCATGCCGGCGACCGCGGTGGCGTACTCCCAGAGCAGGAATAGCGCGCCCAGGGGGCCGGATACCGCCAGATCGTTCGCGCCGGAGCCGAGCGCGACCCGGACCGTGTCGGGTCCCGCGCCGGACCAGCCGGGATCGGCGGTCCCGTCGACCACGACCGGCAGGATGCCCCGGCCCTGCTTCCCGGTGGACTCGGCGATCAACTGCTCGATCCAGTCGGGCAGGCCGGCGAACTCGGGGTCGGTCGCGGCGAGCACGAGCTTGTCCCGGCCGCCGTCGGCCGCGGCACCCAGTGCGGCGCCGAGCAGTAGTCCAGGGTTATCAGCGCCGTCCCGCAGTGCATCGGCGAGGCCGGCCGCCGCGTCCAGCACGCTGGCCACATCTGCCCCGGCCAATGCGCTGGGAACCAGCCCGAACGCGGACAGCGCCGAATAGCGCCCGCCGACGTTCGGATCGGCCAGCACCAGGTGGTAGCCGGCCTCCCTGGCGTACCGTTCCAGCGGCGTGCCCGGGTCGGTCACCACAACGAACCGCCGGGCCACCGCCGCGTCGTCGAGCCCGGCCGCCCGGAACGCGTGCTCGTAGACCCGCCGATGGCTGTCGGTCTCGATCGTGGTGCCGCTCTTGCTGGCAACCACGACGACGGTTCGGTCCAGCCGATCCGACACGGCTCGCGCTACCTGCTCCGGGTCGGTGGTGTCGAGCACGGTCAGCTCGACCCTGGCAGTGCGGCAGATGACCTCCGGCGCGAGCGAGGAGCCGCCCATCCCGGCCAGCACCACGTGGTCGACGCCGTCCGCGCGCACCTCCGCGCGCAACGCATCCAGCCGGGAGAGCAGGGCGCGGGAGCTGGTCGGCAGGTCCAGCCAGCCGAGCCTGATCGAGGCCTCCGCCGCCGCGTCCGGCCCCCACAGACCGGGGTCGCGCGCGGCCAGCCGGGCCGGTACCCCGGCCTGGACCAGTTGCGTGGTCGCCGCGGCCGCGAGCTCGATCAGCCGCGGATCCTCGATCTCGACCCGGGTTTGGGTCACGACAATCGCTCCATCTCCGACTTGATCAAACTGAGCAGCTCCTGCCAGGAGTTGCTGAACTTCTCCACGCCCTCCCGTTCGAGCACCTCGACCACGTCCTGGTAGGAGATGCCGAGCTTCTCGATCCGATCGAGCACGTCCTGGGACTCCGGGTAGCGCCCGCGGACCGTGTCGCCGGTGATCCTCCCGTGATCGGCGAACGCCTCCAGGGTGGCCTGCGGCATCGTGTTGACGACCCCGTCGGTGATCAGCTCCTCCACGTACATGGTGTCGGGATAGGCCGGGTCCTTGACCCCGGTCGAAGCCCACAGCGGTCGCTGCGGCCGGGCTCCGGCAGCAGCCAGCGCCTGCCAGCGCGGCGTACTGAACGCGCGCTCGTAGCGCTGGAATGCGAGCCGTGCGTTTGCGATCGCGGCCTTTCCGCGAAGCGCGGTCGCCTCCGGCGTGCCGAGCTTGTCCAGCCGCTTGTCCACCTCGGTATCCACCCGGCTGACGAAGAACGAGGCCACCGAGGAGATCGAGGCCAGGTCGTGCCCGGCCTGCTTGGCCTGCTCCATCCCGGTCATGAACGCGTCTATGACCTGGTCGTAGCGATCCAGCGAGAAGATCAGCGTGACATTGATCGAGATGCCCTCGGCCAGGCAGGTAGTGATCGCGGGCAGCCCGGCCGGGGTAGCCGGGATCTTGACGAACGCGTTCGGCCGGTCGACCAGCCACCACAGCAGCCGAGCCTCGTCTACGGTGCGGTCGGTGTGCGCAGCCAGTCGCGGATCGACCTCGATGGAGACCCGGCCGTCCACCCCGGCGGTCCGGTCGTGCACCGGCCGGAGCAGATCGGTGGCGGCGCGTACATCGTGGGTGGTCACCAGCCGGGAAACCTCGTCGACGGTCATCCCGAGCCCGGCGTAGCCGCGTACGTCGTCGTCGTACAGGTCGCTGTCACTGATCGCCTTCTGGAAGATGGTCGGGTTGCTGGTGACCCCGACCACGAACCAGTTGGCGATGTGATCGGCCAGCGTGCCGGACACCAGCCGCTGCCTGGACAGGTCGTCCAACCAGATCGCGACACCGGCGGCGGACAGCCGGCGGAGATTCTCGTGCATCCCTGTTCCTCCTCCTTGCTACTCCGCGGTCCGATGCAGCGGCCCGGTCGCGGTCAGCCCGGGCCGCCGCCGGCCACCTTGGCCAGGCTGTCCTGGGCGGCCTGCACCACGTGCTCGGCGGTAATGCCGAACTTCTCGTAGAGGACCTGGTACGCGGCCGACGCGCCGTAGTGATTCAGGCCGACGATCTCGCCGGCGTCGCCGACCAGCCGGTACCAGGTCATCGGCACCCCGGCCTCGACCGCGACCCGGGCCCGGACCGACGCCGGCAGCACCTCGTCTCGGTAGGCCTGCTCTTGCTCGTCGAACCACTCCAGGCAGGGCATCGAGACCACCCGGGTCGGGATGCCGTCGGCCTCCAACGTCTCCCGCGCGGTGACCGCCAGCTGCACTTCGCTGCCGGTGCCGATCAGGATCACCTGCGGGCTGCCGGTTCCCGCCTCGACCAGCGTGTAGCCGCCCCGAGCCACTCCCTCGGCCGAGCTGAACCCGGTACTCGGCGACCGGTCGAACGTTGGCACGTTCTGCCTGGTCAGGCAGAGTCCGGCGGGACGGTCGTGGTGCTCCAGCACGGTTCGCCAGGCCACCGTCACCTCGTTCGCGTCGGCCGGCCGCACGATATCCAGGTCCGGAATCGCCCGCAACGCGGCGAGGTGCTCCACTGGCTGGTGGGTCGGGCCGTCTTCGCCGAGCCCGATCGAGTCGTGGGTCCACACGTAGATCGCCGGCGCGTGCATCAGCGCGGCCAGCCGGACCGCCGCGCGCATGTAGTCGCTGAACACCAGGAACGTGCCGCCGTACGGCCGTATCCCGCCGTACAGCGCCATCCCGTTCAGGGCCGCGCCCATCGCGTGTTCGCGAACCCCGAAGTGGATGTTCCGGCCGTACGGACTGGCGTTCTTTGCGCCGGACTCAACCGGCAGGAAGTCCGGCTCGCCCTCGATGTATGTGTTGTTCGACTCGTGCAGATCGGCACTGCCGCCGAGCAGCTCCGGCAGCACCGGTGCGATCGCGTTGAGTACCGCGCCGGATGCCTTCCTGGTGGCCACATCCTTGCCCGGCTCGAACTCGGGCAGTTTGGCCTGCCAGCCGTCCGGCAACCGCCGGGCCAGGATCCGGTCCAGCTCGGTGGCCCGTTCGGGGTGCTCGGCGCGCCACTTGTCGAACTGCTGTTGCCAGCGTTCGTGCAGGTCCCGGCCGCGATCCAGCACCGTGCGGGCGTGTGTGAGCAGATCGTCCGGCAGTTGGAACTTCGCTTCCGGGTCGAGACCGAGTACGCGCTTGGTTGCGGCCACCTCTTCGGCGCCGAGCGCCGATCCGTGCGCCTTACCGGTGTTCTGTGCGTGTGGCGCGGGCCAGGCAATTATCGAGCGGGACGCGATGATCGAAGGCCGGTCAGTGACGTCGCGCGCGGTGCGCAGCGCCCGGTAGAGCGCGGCCACGTCTTCGGCGTCGTCGACCCGCTGAGTGTGCCAGCCGTATGCGGCGTACCGGGCCAGCACGTCCTCGCTGAACGCGACGTTGGTGGAGCCGTCGATGGAAATGTGGTTGTCGTCGTAGAGCACGACCAGGTTGCCCAGCCGCTGGTGCCCAGCCAGGCTGGATGCCTCCGAGGCAACGCCCTCCTCCATGTCGCCGTCCGAGGCGAACACCCAGATCGTGTGGTCGAACGGGCTCTCGCCCCGCGGTGCGTCCGGATCCGTCAGGCCGCGGAGGCGGCGGGCGGCCATTGCCATGCCGACCGCATTGCCGACGCCCTGACCGAGTGGCCCGGTGGTGGTCTCGATGCCCGGAGCGTGGCCGTGCTCAGGATGACCGGGCGTCCGGCTGCCCCAGGTCCGGTATGCCTTGATGTCGTCCATCGTCAGCCCGTAGCCGGACAGGAACAGCTGGATGTAGAGCGTGAGACTGGTATGGCCCGCGGACAGGATGAAGCGGTCCCGGCCGAGCCAGTTGGGATCGCTCGGATCGTGCCTGAGCAGCCGCTGGAAGAGCAGGAACGCGGCCGGGGCGAGGCTCATCGCGGTGCCGGGGTGGCCGTTGCCGGCGGCCTCGACCGCGTCCATGGCCAGTGCCCGGATGTGGTCGACGGTGCGGCTGTCCAGGTCCGTCCACTCGAGCTTGGTCTGGTCCGGTGCGGTAGCTGTGCCATCGGTCCCGGAGGCAGTGCTCCCGTTGCTCCCGGATTCTGAGCTGGTCACGTGATCAGATTCCTTCCGGCCTGGGCATTACGACGGACCGGGCAAGGTCCGCGCCGCAGTTCCCGAGCCTACCCAGGCCGGTTGGGGCCAACCGGGGTCGCCGTGCCCGGTGGCCTTTTCCGGCCGTTACAGTTGGGACGTCCAAAACGCCGGTCTGCCGCCGCTGGTTGTGCCGTTTCGTCCGAGTCCGAGGTGTCCGTGTCCGTGCTTGACTCCGGTTCGCTGCCGACGGTCACCGTTGGCGGAGCCGGGTCAGGTTCGGTGCCCGGCCCACGCAGCGCGACCCGGGTCCGGCCACCGGCGCCGGCCCGGATCGGGTGGCGGGCCCGGGTGGCCGCGTACGTCGCGCTGACCAAGCCGCGCATCATCGAGCTGCTGCTGGTCACCACGGTGCCGGTGATGTTCCTGGCGGCCGGCGGTATCCCCCCGCTGGCTCCGGTGCTGGCCACGCTGGCCGGTGGCACTCTGGCGGCGGCCAGCGCGAACGCGCTGAACTGCTACATCGACCGGGACATCGATGTAGCGATGCGGCGCACCCGGAGGCGGCCGCTGGCAACCCACGCAGTGGAGCCGCGCGCGGCGTTGATCTTCGGGATCGTGCTCGGGGTGGCGGCCACGCTACTGCTCGGGTTTGCGGTGAACTGGCTGTCCGCGGCGCTGGCGCTGGGCGCGAACCTGTTCTATGTCTTCGGTTACTCGATCGGGCTCAAGCGCCGGACCCCACAGAACATCGTCTGGGGCGGGTTGGCCGGCTGCTTTCCCACCCTGATCGGCTGGACCGCGATCACCGGCCGGCTCGGCTGGGAACCGGTGGTGCTGTTCCTGGTGGTCTTCTTCTGGACGCCGCCGCATTTCTGGGCGCTGGCCATGCGCTACCGCGAGGACTACGTGGCGGCGAACGTGCCCATGCTGCCGGTGGTCGCCGCGGAGGCCGAGGTAGCCAAGCAGATCGTCCGCTACAGCTGGGTCATGGTGGCCACGTCGCTGCTGCTCTGGCCGGTCGCCCAGACCGGCCTGCTGTATCCGGTGGCCGCGGCAGTGCTGGGCGGTGCGTTCCTGCTCGAGGCGTACCGGCTGCGCGGCCGGACCCGGGCCGGCGCGACCGGGCCGGCGGCCAGACCGATGCGGTTGTTCCACTGGTCCAACACGTATCTCACGCTGCTGTTCCTCGCGGTCGCGGTGGACACGCTGTTGCGCTAGTCCAGAGCCTTGGCGAGGCAGACACATCCAGGCTCGTCGGCGTAGTAGCCGAAGTTCGGGATGTCGGAGTAGCCGGCCGAGCGGTAGAGCGCGATCGCCTCCGGCTGCTTGTCGCCGGTTTCCAGGATGACCCGCCGCCACCCGGCCGCCCGAGCGGTTTGCTCGACCATGTCGAGCAGTGCTCTGGCCAGCCCGTGTCCGCGTGCGACCGGGTCGACGAACATGCGCTTGAGTTCGGCGTCCGAACCGTGGTTGCGCCAGCCGGCACAGGCGACCGCCGCGCCGCTCAGGTAGGCGACCAGAAAGCAGCCATGGGGCGGGACGAACTCCTCCGGATCCACCGCGGTCGCGTCCCCGCTTCCGTATCGCTCGGCCTCGTCCCGCTGCCCGGCCGCGACCAGCCGGGCGGCGTCCGGATGGTCGTACGGCACGACCTCGATCCGGACGCCGGGTTCGTCTCGCGCCGCGGGCGCCGGCCCTCGATCCCTGCTCGCCAGCACGAGGTTGGTGGCCGCGGCGACGGTAAGCGCGGCGCCGAGCACGTGGAGACCGACCAGCACCTCGGGCAGGTCGGTGGCGTACTGGGTGAAGCCGATCACTCCCTGGCCGAGCTCGACACCGAGCAGGAGTCCGGCGGCGCGGACACTCCGGTCCGGCGCGCCGGTCGCGCGCAAACCGACCAGCAGCCCGATCGTCAGCCCGATCAGCACCATGACCGCGTCCGCGTGCAGCTGGCTGACCGCCTCCGGGTCCAGCCCGGTCCGGACCGCTTCGGCGTCGCCCGAGTGCGGCCCGCTGCCGGTGACCACGGTGCCGAGATAGACGACCAGTGCGCTGATCGCGAGCACGCCGAATGCCAACCTGCGGAGCGGCCGCGCAACCACCGGCTGGACCGGGCCATCGCCCTCGCCGACCCGGCGGACCAGTGCCACCGCGAGCCCGACCAGCACCATCGAGCACAGCAGGTGCAGCATCACCACCCACGGATTCAGGTCGGTGAGCACGGTCATTCCCCCGATCACCGCCTGTGCCGGCACGCCTAGGGCGAGCGCGGTCGCATAGCCGCGCAGGCTGCGCCGCACCGGACGGTGGCGCCAGGCCGCGATCAGCGTGAGCATGACCACGGCGCCGACCACGAATGTGAGCATCCGGTTGCCGAACTCGATCGCGCCGTGCAGCCCGGCTTCGGGCCGGACCACGTAGTCCGCATCGGTGCAGCGTGGCCAGGTCGGGCAGCCGAGCCCCGACTCGGATAGTCGGACCGCGCCGCCGGTGACGATGATGCCGATGTTCGCGATCAGCGCGGCGATGGCCCAGCCGCGCATCGCCCTGGTGGACGGGTACCAGAACGAGGCCAGCGCCCGCCGGTGCCAGGGCGGCACCGGTACGTGAGCGGGCTCGGTGGCGGGCTGGTCGGGCACCCGACCAGGGTAGGAGCCCGGGCTGCGAACGCGGCGGTAGCCCGTCAGTCCCAGCGGAACGTCGCGGCCGCGGCGGCGATCGCGACGGCCACCCAGACCAGCAGCCCGGCCGCGGCGAGCCAGGGCGCGCCGCCGGTGCCGGCCGGTCCGAGGGCGCCACGCAGCCCGTCTGTCAGCAGCGCGATCGGTAGCAACTCGAGCGCGGGCTGGACCCCGGCCGGGAACCGGTCCACCGGCACGATGACGCCACCCACCAGCAGCAACACCAGGTAGACCAGGTTGGCAGCGGCCAGCGTCGCCTCGGCTCGGAGGGTTCCGGCCAGCAATAGGCCGAGCCCGCTGAACGCGGCGGTACCGGCGATCACGAGGGCGCCGGTGGCGGCCAGCGATCCCGGCCCGGCCTTCGGCTGCCAGCCCAGGGCGAGCGCGGTTCCGGCGAGCAGCACCAGTTGGAGTGCCTCCACCGCGAGCACGGTCAATGTCTTGCCGGCGATCAGCGTGCTTCGCCGCAGCGGGGTAGTGGCCAGCCGGCGCAGCGCGCCGTAGCGGCGCTCATACCCGGTCGCCACCGCTTGGCCGGTGAACGCGGTGGACATGACGGCAAGCGCGATCAGGCCCGGGGCCAGGAAGTTGATCCGGCTCCCGGCCGGCAGCTCCACGATCTCCAGCTGGCTGAGCAGGAGCAGCAGCAGCATCGGGATGACCAGCAGGAGCAGCAGCTGCTCGCCATTGCGCAGCAGCAGCTTGGTCTCCAGCACGGTGTGTGCGGCGAGCATCCGTGGGCGGCTTGCGGCGCCGGGCAGCGGGGAAAGCGTCATGGCTGTCGCTCCCCGCCGGTGACCTCGAGGTACACATCCTCGAGCGAGCGCCGGTGCAGTGTGAGCGCTTCGGGCAGCACGTCGTTGGCCGCGCACCACGCGGTCACCGCGGCCAGTAGCCGCGGAGTGAGATCGCCGTTGACCTGGTACCGACCGGGTGCGGGCTCCTCGACCGAGGCCGCCCCGGCGATCGCGGCGCGCAGCGAGCCGAGGTCGAGCCCGGCCGGACCGGAGAAGCTCAGCGCCTTCTCCGTGCCGCGACCGGCCAGCTCGGCCGGCGGGCCGGCGCCGACCACGCGGCCGCGGTCGATGATGACGACATGGTCGGCCAACCGCTCGGCCTCGTCGAGCAGGTGGGTACTCAGTACGACGGTTCCGCCCGCCGCCCGCAACTCGTTGACCAGCTCCCAGATCGCATGCCGGCCGCGCGGGTCCAGGCCTGCCGTCGGCTCGTCAAGGAAAACGAGCTCGGGCCGGCCGATCAGAGCCAGGGCCAGGCCGAGACGGCGCCGCTCGCCGCCGGACAGCCGCCGGTACGGCGTACGCAGCGTACCGCCGCGCAGCCCGACCAGGTCGGCCAGCTCATCCGGATCGTGCGGATGGGCATAGAGCGCGGCGGCATGGCCGAGCA
>DATAFN010000240.1:0-3740 GCA_036257435.1 Actinomycetes bacterium | reverse complement strand
GACCAAGGCTCCGGAGAAGAAGTCGCGGTCCCGGAAGGCGGCGGAGACCGAGAAGGCCGAGGCTTCGGTCGAAGCCGAGGTGGCCGACGCTGAGGCCGGTCAGTCCGCCGAGCCCGAGGCTTCGGTCGAGGCCGAGCCGTCGGCAGCCGCGGCGACGGATTCGGCTGGCGAACAGACGCCGCCGGCCGAGGCGGCGGACGCCGACGAGTCCAAGAGCTAGTCGCTGACTCAGGGCGGACACCCGGACCTCGATGGCTCGGGTGGAGCGCATAGGGTGCGTCAATGACGCGAGCGGATGAGCCCGCCGCCCCCGGTGCCGGGGGCGGCGGGCTCATCCGGCTACGCCTCGATCTGGCCTATGACGGCACCGATTTCGCCGGATGGGCGCGCCAGCCCGGCGCATTGCGCACCGTCCAGGGCGTGGTCGAGGACGGCCTGGCCACCGTATTACGCATCCGGTCCGAACTGGTCGCGCTGGTGGTCGGCGGCCGCACCGATGCGGGCGTGCACGCCCGGGGCCAGGTCGCGCACGCAGACGTGCCGGTGACCGCGTGGCGGCCCAGGTCCGGCGTGCTCGCTAGGCGGCTGTCCGGGCTGCTGCCGCCCGATGTGCTGGTACGCAGTGTCGAACCGGCGATCTCGGGTTTCGACGCGCGGTTTTCCGCCCTCTCTCGCAGGTACGCCTACCGGGTCAACGACGATCCGGCCGGACCCGACCCGCTCCGCCGCCACGACGTGCTGTGGTACCAGCGCGCCGTCGACATATCGGCGATGAACGAGGCGGCCGCCGACCTGGCCGGTGAGCACGACTTCGCGGCGTACTGCCGCCGCCGCGCCGGTGCCTCGACCGTGCGCCGGCTGCTGTCACTGTCCTGGGAGCGGGAGTCCGGTGGTTTGGCGGTCGCGCACGTGGTGGCCGACGGGTTCTGCCACAACATGGTGCGCTCGCTGGTGGGCGCCCTGCTCGCGGTCGGCGACGGTAGCCGCCCGGTGCGGTGGCCGGCCGCGGTGCTGGCCACCGGGGTGCGGGAGCCCGGCGTCCAAGTGGTGGCTCCGCACGGCCTCACGCTGGAGGAGATCCGGTACCCGGCCGACTCCGCCGAGATGGCCGCTCGCGCGCTGGAGACCCGACGGCACCGCAGCTAGCTATACCGTTCGGGTATGGATCGCGCGTGCATAATCGGTGCCGGCTCATCGGGCATCACCGCGGCCCAGGTCCTGGCCGAACGCGGCATCGACTTCGACGCGTTCGAGATCGGTAGCGGGATCGGCGGCAACTGGCGCTACGGCAACGACAATGGGCTGTCGTCGGCGTACGCCTCGCTGCGGATCAACACCTCGCGCACGGTCATGGAGTACCAGGCCTATCCGATGCCGGACAGCTATCCGGACTACCCGAACCATTGGGAGATCCAGCGGTACTTCGAGGACTTCGTCGAGCACTTCAAGCTGACCGACCGGATCACGTTCCGCACCCGGGTCGACCGAGTTGCGCCGACCGCGGATGGACCCGGCTACGACGTCACGATCACCTCGCTGGCAGATCCGGATGCCGCGCCGGAAACCCGGCGCTACCGCTGGGTCCTGGTCGCGAGCGGGCATCACTGGAACCCGCGCTGGCCCGAGCCGCCGTTTCCCGGGGAGTTCGCCGGCCAGGTCATGCACAGCCACGACTACAAGACTCCGGACTTCCTGCTCGGCAAGCGGGTGGTAGTGCTCGGCATCGGAAACTCGGGCGCGGACATCGCAGTGGAGGCGTCCCGGGTGGCGGATCGGACCTATCTGGCCATGCGGCGCAGTGCCCACGTCGTACCGCGCTACGTGTTCGGCCGGCCGTCGGACGCGACCGCCCGGCTGATGTCCCGGCTGCCGATCGGCGTCCAGCAGCTGCTCGATACCGCGATCCTGTTCCTGGCACGCGGGCGGGTGTCCTGGTCTGGCCTGCCGCAGCCCCGGCATCGGGTCCTGCAGGCGCATCCGACCATGTCCAGTGAGCTGCTGCCCGCCGTCCGCCGCGGTTATCTCACGGTCAAGCCGAACATCGAAGCGCTCGACGGCAGCACGGTGCGCTTCACCGACGGTTCGGCCGAAGACGTCGATGTAGTGATCTACTGCACTGGTTACAAGATCACGTTCCCGTTCTTCGACCCGGACTTCTTCGCGGCTCCGGACAACCAGGTCCGGCTCTACCTGCGGGTCGTCCATCCCGACTACGACGGCCTGTTCTTCGTCGGGCTGGTGCAGCCACTCGGCGCCATCATGCCGCTGGCCGAGCTGCAATCGCAGTGGATCGCCGACCTCATCGCCGGCGAGGCCGGGCTACCCAGCCGGGAGAAGATGCTCGCCGAGATCGGCGATTGGGCCAGCGCGATGGCCAAGCGCTACGTCACGTCGAAACGGCACACGATCGAGGTCGACGCGTTCGCGTACCTCAGGCAGCTGGCCAAAGAACGCCGCGCCGCGGCCTGGCGGCCCGGGTAGGCGGCCGCTGAGTGCATGCAACAGATCACCTCCGGCGGCTGTCCAAGCAGCCGGAGGGATGTATTGAGCCCGGGCCGCGCCGGCTGGTCTGCCGACTTCGAGTCGTTCTGCCGCCCGGGTGTCCAGCCTGCTGGGGGATGTAGTAGTCGACGCTCGCGGATGTCTTGGGTAGCGGAAGGAGCCCGGATCGCTGCGCGGACGGAAATCGGTTCGCGATCAACCGCACTGACCAGTCAGACTCGGCAACTGTGGGCCACGTCGAGGTAACCAAGCTCCGGCACCAGCTGCCTGACGGCAGGATGCTGTTCGCCGACGTCTCGTTCCGGGTCGCCGACGGCGCCAAAGTCGCGCTGGTCGGCCCGAACGGGGCGGGCAAGACCACGCTGGTCCGGATGATCGCCGGCGATCTGGTGCCGAAGTCGGGGACCGTCACCACCAGCGGCGGGCTCGGCGTGATGCGCCAGTTCATCGGCTCGGTTCGGGACGACTCGTCGGTGCGCGATCTGCTGCTTGGCGTGGCATCGCCGCGAGTGCAGCAGGCCGCCGCCGCGCTCGACGCGGCCGAGCTGGCGATGATGGAGCACGACGACGACGAGCCGACCCAGATGCGCTACGCGCAGGCGCTGGCCGACTGGGGCGACGCCGGCGGGTACGACGCGGAAGTGTTGTGGGACACCTGCACCGTGGCTGCTCTCGGCGTGCCTTACGAGCGCGCTCAGTATCGCGGGCTGCGCACGCTGTCCGGTGGCGAGCAGAAGCGACTCGCGCTCGAGGCGCTGCTGCGCGGGCCGGACGAGGTGCTCCTGCTCGACGAGCCGGACAACTACCTGGACGTGCCGGGCAAGCTGTGGCTCGAGAACGCGCTGCGCGAGTCGGTGAAGACCGTTCTGTTCATCTCGCACGACCGCGAGCTGCTGTCTAGGGCGGCGACCCGGATCGTGACGATCGAGGACGGCCGGTCGTGGGTACACGGCGGCAGCTTCGCCACCTACCACGAGGCGCGGACCGAGCGGATCGAGCGGCTGGAGGAGCTGCGCCGACGCTGGGACGAGGAACACGCCAAGCTCAAGGCGCTGGTACTGCGGTTGAAGATCAAGGCAACCTACAACGACGGCATGGCCAGCCAGTACCAGGCGGCGCAGACCAGGTTGCGGCGGTTCGAGGAGGCCGGGCCGCCGGAGGAGAAGCCGCGCGATCAGAAGGTCCGGATGCGGCTGCACGGCGGCCGCACCGGGGTGCGCGCGGTCACGGCCGAGAAC
>DATAFN010000346.1:0-2872 GCA_036257435.1 Actinomycetes bacterium | reverse complement strand
CCGAGGAAGGTGCAGCCGACGGCGACGGGTCGAGCTCGAGACGGCCGTCGCTTCGGTCGTATACCTGCTGGCTCACTGTCTGCCGGCTGACGAAGCCCAGCGACGCGGCAACCGTGTTCAGCGTCTGCCGGCCGGTCGTGCCCGGAATGTCGAACCGGTAGGTCGTACACCCGCCTTCGTACACGTGATAGCGCTCCCCCACGTAGGTCGAACCGGTGGCGGTGATCCGCTCGAAGCGGCGAATCCCCGGCTGCTGGCTGGGCAGCCGACTGGCACCGGTCAGGTCGCACTCGTCGCGCAATTCCACCACGATCTCCTGCGACTCCTCCCGGCTGGCGATGAGCTGAAACTGGGCACCGCCGTTACGGGCCCGGAAACCGTCGTACTCCCAACCCACGGGCACCGACCGGACGCAGGGCAGTTGGGACGCGGTTGGCACGGATTGCGCGATCAGCACGAGCGTGCTGTTGAGCCCGCTTGCCGGCTCCTCGCACGCCGGCATGCCGGCCGGATCCGTCGGCATCGAGCAGCCCGACAACCCAATCGCGAGCAGCGCGATCCAGACCGGAGCCCTCATAGCGGGCTCTGAAGCAGCGACATGGCGACGGCGATGCCGACGATGCACCCGAGCACGACCAATAGGGTCAGTACCACCCGGCGCCAGCTCCACCGCTGGATGCGCACCGACGGCAGCTTCGTCGGCAGCAGGGCGGTGAACTCCGCATGCAGGTCGCGTCCCTGCTGCCGCAGCAGCCGGCGGAGCTGCGACGGCATGGTCAAACCTCGGGTGGCTGCGAACGCCTCGGCGATCTCCTCCTCGGAGAACAGCCGCTTGGCCCGGGCGTAGACCCGAGCGGCATCGGTACGGAGCGCCAGGACGAGCATCATGTTGCCGAGGTCGACCGCCTGCCGCCACGGACTCGGCCGCACCATGGCGAACGCGGGGTCGACCAGATACACCCGGCCGTTGCGGACCAGCAGGTTTGCCGGCTTGATGTCGCGATGCGCCAACCCCGCCTCCCAGAGCTTACGGACGATCTCCAGGCCCTGGTCGATGATCGAATCGTCGACGTCGGCGTCGCCGACCTCGACCGCCCCGTCGTGAAACTCGGTCACGAGCAGATATTCCCGCTCCGGCGTGATCTCGACGATGCCGTAGGGCTGCGCGACCGGCAGGTCGGCGGAGCGCATCAACCGCGAGATGTAGTCCTCGTACTGCACCAGCCGGCGGACCGTGTTGAAGGCACGCTCATCCTCCAGTCGCCCGTACATGAGCGTGCGCCCCAGCTTGTACCACCGGTCCGAGCGCAGATGTGTTGCCGCGTAGAGCTTGCAGAACAGGTATGAGTCGGGCTCGCCCTTGACCTTCACCCGCAGTGGGGTGGAGCCGCCCGATCCAGCCAGCCCGAATGGCTTGATTTCCAGCGGGATGACACCGAGCTGGTCGCGCAACGCGTGCTGGATCGCGTCCAGCCGGCGCCCGGTCACGTCCAGGTGCGCCGTCCGGCCACGTCGGTAGGTGATCGGGAAGACCTCGTTGGGGGCCAGCAGCCGAAACGCGGCCAGCGGAATGGCCACACCCAGGATGACCCCTGCCACGATGTCGGTCAGGCCATCCTGGGCCAGATACAGCCGGGACAGCGCGGTAACCAGCAGCGCCAAAGCGGCGACGAGCTTGCCGAGCTGACGCAGCCGACCGCTGGGAACCAGCGTGTAGAGACCACTGATCAGCACGGCGGCGAGCACCGTCATCGGCCGCGATGGCATGGCAAAGTCCTGCCACGGACCTAGGATCTCGACGCCGACCGGCCGCGGCCGTCGAATCAGCTCCGCAGAACCACTGGCGATGGCCACGACGGTCAGCATCGCGCCCACCCAGACGAACAAATGCCGCCACCGCCGCCAGATCACGAGCACGAGCAGGTTGGCGTACCACAACGCCTGCAGTGCGTACGCGGTCCCAAGTACCCCGGCTACCTTCATTACCGCGGTCAGCGGATCCGAGCGCAGCGAGGTCACCCGCTCGAGCACCCAGTTGTCGAGCACGTCAACGGTGACCGCTGCCCGCCGGGTCACCGCCACGACGATCCAGAAGATCACCACCGCTGCCGCGAGCCCGAGCCACCACTTGCCGGAGGTCTGCAGCTCCCGGGGCAGTGGCGGCGGCTCGCCCGACGGGCGGCGGCGCGGTCGTGCCCGGGTGACTGCCGGTGGCGTGCCGGCGACGACCCCGGCCGAACTGGCCGCCGGTGATCCGGCCCCCACCGCGCTGCTCCGCGCTACGGGGCGACGGCCGGGGCGGCCTGGCGAGCCGCACGGCTTCGCCAAACGGCAACCGCGAGCGCGCCGAGGCCGAAGACCGTGGCCGCGAACCCGACCAGCGCACCCAGGATCGGAATGAGGGCGATCAACCGCAAGATCCCCCAACCGGCCAGGAACGCGAGGATCCAGGCGGCCGGCGCACGTACCAGCCGCCGGCCCAGGACCCAGGCCGCGGCCGCATACCCGAGTGCATAGATCAAGCCCAACGCGGCAAGGAGCACGATTCCGAACGGGAATCCGACGATCGTCACCAGCGCGACGATGGCCAGGATCGGTAGGCCGAAGAACAGCAGCACACCCCAGCCGATCGACGGGCCGATCGCCTCGCTACCCGCCTCGGCGATTCGGGTGCTCCCGCGTCCGGCCAGCCACAGCAACAGAAGTCCGACCAGGAACGTCGAGACCGAGATGGCAAGCCACCAGACCAGCGCGCCGACCCAACCGAATCCCTCCCAGTCGAAGTTGGTCTGGATCCGCCGGCTGTCGCCGCCGATCGTCGCCCCGGACTCGACCACCGGGGCGTCCTGCGAGATGACGTCGCCGGTGACCG
>DATAFN010000145.1:0-7443 GCA_036257435.1 Actinomycetes bacterium | reverse complement strand
TCCAGCGGGGCCGGCGGGCTACTCCGGCCGCGGCCGCAGCGGGTTCGGAGGACACCACCGGCACGATCGCGGACTACGACCAGCCGGTCCCCGGCTCGGCGCATGGGGAAGCGACAACCCAGCAGGACGGGACGCGGGAGTACGCGGTTCCGGCCGAAGCCGACCCGGCGGTCGAAGCCGGTAGCGGCGCCGGCTCCGATACATCCACCACCGCGGTATTGAGTGATATCGGCCAGACCGAGGCGCCGCCGGCCGAGCCGCCAGCGGACGGGAAATCGTCGGAGCCGGAGCAGCAGCCGCCGGCTGGGCCGCCCCCGCCGAAGTCCGGGTCGCCGCCTCCGGCTGGGCCGCCGCCGCCGACGTCCGGGTCGCCGCCGGAGCCCGGCGGACAGCTTTGACCACCTGGCGAACACAAAGGACGCAATTGCGCATCCCGGACACGCGGTCCGGGCGATCCGGTACGCTCGGTGGGTCCTCGGGTCCGGTCGAGTTCGTACCACGTCGGTAAGACGCACAAAGCCGGCCGGGCCTTCGGTCACCTACCGGAATCGATCGCGGAGCGTGCATGGCCCCTTGGTCGTCGGTTTCGGTCCGCGAACGCAACGATCACTCTGCGCGACCGCGTGAATGGTGTGCGAGGTTGGTCGAAAGCTCGATTGAGAGGGTCCGCATTGGGTAGTGTGCGCGCCGCCGTTGCCCCTCCAGCCCTTACTGACCCCGGGCCAGGTTAATGACCGCAGACATCCTCCGCGTCCACGGCGGTTTCCCGCTGCACGGTGAAGTACGCGTACGCGGCGCCAAGAACCTCGTTTCGAAGGCCATGGTGGCTGCCCTGCTCGGGCATAGGCCTAGCCGGCTGCGCAACGTGCCGGACATAGCCGATGTCCGCATCGTGACCGGGCTTCTCGAGGCGCACGGCGTGTCTGTCCGGCCGGGCGAGGAAAACGGGGAGCTGATCCTGGATCCGTCCCGGGTGGACCGGGCCGAGGCCGGCGAGGTCGAGGCGCACGCCGGGGTCAGCCGGATTCCGATCCTGTTCTGCGGGCCGCTGCTCCACCGGCTCGGGCACGCGTTCATCCCGGATCTCGGCGGCTGCAACATCGGCGGCCGGCCGATCGACTTCCACCTGGATGCGCTGCGCCAGTTCGGCGCGATCATCGAGAAGGCCCCGGACGGCATGCACCTGCACGCCCCGCAGCGACTGCGCGGCACCCAGATCTCGCTGCCGTATCCGAGCGTCGGAGCGACCGAGCAGGTGCTGCTCACCGGGGTTTGTGCCGACGGGGTCACCGAGCTGCGCAATGCGGCGATCGAGCCCGAGATCATCGATCTGATCGCGGTCCTGCAGAAGATGGGCGCGATCATCAGCGTGCACACCGACCGGGTCATTCGCATCATCGGTGTGGAGCAGCTCGACGGCTATACCCACCGCGCGCTACCCGACCGGATCGAGGTCGCGTCCTGGGCGTCGACCGCGCTGGCCACCAAGGGCGACATCTACGTCACCGGTGCCAAGCAGATCGACATGATGACGTTCCTCAACATCTTCCGCCAGGTCGGTGGCGCGTTCGAGGTCGACGACGACGGCATCAGGTTCTGGCATCCGGGCGGCGAGCTGCGGGCGATGCCGCTGGAGACCGACGTCCACCCGGGCTTCATGACCGACTGGCAGCAGCCGCTCGTGGTCGCGCTAACCCAGGCGAGTGGGCTCTCGATCATTCACGAGACGGTGTACGAGCAGCGGCTCGGGTTCACCCAGACATTGGTCGCGATGGGTGCCACGATCCAGCTCTACCGCGAGTGCCTGGGCGGCACGCCATGCCGGTTCGGCCAGCAGAACTTCCTGCACTCCGCGGTCATCTCCGGGCCGGCCAAGCTGCGGGCGGCCGAGCTGGAGATCCCGGACCTTCGCGGCGGCTTCTCCTACCTGGTTGCGGCGCTGGCGGCCGAGGGCACCTCGACCGTGTACGGCATCGACCTGATCTACCGCGGCTACGAGAACTTCCGGGACAAGCTCCGGGCGCTCGGCGCGCACGTCGAGCAGGGCCACACCTAGCTCGGCCAGGAGTCGTAGCGGCCGGGCGTGTGGCAGGATCCGGGGGCGCACTCTCACCCCCCAGCGACCAAGGAACCTGAGTGACCATACATATCCGCAGCATCACCATCGACTGCGCCGATCCGTACCAGCAGACCAGGTTCTGGAGCCTGGCCACCGGCTGGCAGGAGGATCCGAACAATCCGAACAACCCGGGCGATCCCGAGGGCCTGCTGATCACCAACCACGGCATCAACCTGCTGTTCGTCCCGGTGCCCGAGGGCAAGACGGTCAAGAACCGCGTCCATCTCGACCTACAGCCGCAAGACCGCTCCAGGGACGAAGAGGTCGAGCGCTTGCTCGGGATCGGGGCGTCGCTGATCGACGATCAGCGACGGCCGGACGGCACCGGCTGGGTCGTGCTCGGTGATCCGGAAGGCAACGAATTCTGTGTCGAGCGGAGCGCTGCGGAGCGTGCCGCCGCGTCCGGCTAGTGGCCGGCGCCGCCAGACGCAGCGGCGACGCCAAGCGCAACGGACGAGCGACTGGCTAGCTGACGGTCCAGGTGTCGCCGCCGGCCAGCAGCGTGGCCAGCTCACCCGGGCCCTGCTTGCTGATCGACTTCTCGATCTGCTCGCTCATCAGGTCGTCGTAGGTGACCCGGTCGACCTGTCGGAACACCCCGATCGGAGTGCGGCGCAGAGTCTCGTCAGCGAGCCGGGACAACGCGAACGCGATCGACGGGTCGTCCGAGTGCGCGTCGTGCCGGAGCACGCCGTCGATCCCGACCTCGGCCACGTTGACCGTACCGAGCGCGGCCGTGCCGCGGTCGCGGGCGATGCCGAACTCACCATCCTTGCCGTACGTGATCGGCTCCCCGTGTACCAGCCGGATCGTGAAGTCGTCCCTGGTCTCTACCGCCTTGAGTGGCTCGAACGCGTCATCGTTGAAGATGTTGCAGTTCTGGTAGATCTCGACGAACGCGGCGCCCCGATGTGCGGCCGCCGCACGCAGCACGTCGGTCAGGTGCTTGCGGTCGGAGTCGATCGTGCGCGCGACGAACGTGGCCTCGGCGCCGAGCGCGAGCGAAATCGGGTTGAACGGGGCGTCGAGCGAGCCCAGCGGTGTGGACTTAGTGATCTTGCCCTGCTCGGAGGTCGGCGAGTACTGCCCCTTGGTCAGCCCGTAGATCCGGTTGTTGAACAGCAGGATCTTCAGGTTCATATTGCGGCGTAGCACGTGGATCAGGTGGTTGCCGCCGATCGAGAGCGCGTCGCCGTCACCGGTGACGACCCACACCGACAGGTCGGGGCGGCTGGCGGCCAGCCCGGTCGCGATCGCCGGCGCCCGGCCGTGGATCGAGTGCAGACCATAGGTGTTGAGGTAGTACGGGAACCGAGACGAGCAGCCGATCCCCGAGACGAACACGATGTTCTCCCGGCGCAGTCCGAGCTCTGGCAGGAAGCCCTGCACTGCAGCCAGGATCGCGTAGTCACCACAGCCGGGGCACCAGCGCACTTCCTGGTCGCTCTTGAATTCCTTGGCGGTCTGCTTGTCGCTGGTCCGAGGCACCAGTTCGAGCGAGGTACGGTGCCGCGGTGCCGGGATTCCGGGCTCCGGATGCGGCCTCGCGCCACCGCCGTTGTGTGCAGCAGTCTCAGACACTGGCGATCACGTCCTCGATCACGGTGGCCAGCTCCTCGGCCTTGAATGGCAGGCCGGTCACCCGGTTGTAGGCCACCGCGTCCACCAGGTAACGGCCACGGATGAGCAGCGAGAGCTGACCCAGGTTCATCTCGGGCACCAGGACTCGGTCGTAGCTGCGCAGCACCTCGGCGGTGTTGGCCGGGAACGGGCTCAGGTGCCGCAGGTGCGCCTGCGCGATGTCGAACCCCGCCCGCCGTACTCGCCGGCAGGCGGCGCCGACCGGCCCGTAGGTCGAACCCCAGCCGAGCACCAGCACCCGTGCGCCCTGGCCGGGCGGGCCGGCCGGGTCCTCGACCTCGAGCGGCGGGATGTCCCGGGCGATCCCGTCGATCTTCGCCTGCCGAGTCCGCACCATGAAGTCGTGGTTGGCCGGATCGTACGAGATGTTGCCGTGCCCGTCGGCCTTCTCGATTCCGCCGATGCGATGCTCCAGCCCCGCTTTGCCCGGCGGCGCCCACGGTCTGGCCAGCGTGTCAGGATCGCGCAGGTAGGGCCAGAACTCCTCGGTACCATCCGAGGCGACGTGGTTCGGCCCGTCGGCGAACTGGACCCGCAGGTCGGGCAGCTCATCCAGGTTCGGCAGCAGCCACGGTTCGGAACCGTTGGCCAGGTAGCCGTCGGAGAGCACCAGCACCGGGGTGCGGTACTTGGTTGCCAGCCGTACCGCCTCGATCGCGATATCGAAGCAGTCCGCCGGCGAGCGGGGCGCCACGATGACGACTGGTGCCTCGCCGTTGCGCCCGTACATCGCCTGTAGCAGGTCGGCCTGCTCGGTCTTGGTCGGCATGCCGGTGGACGGCCCGGACCGCTGGATATCGCACACGATCAGTGGTAGCTCCAGCGACACCGCCAATCCGATCGTCTCGGCCTTGAGCGCCAATCCGGGCCCCGAGGTCGTGGTGACCCCGAGCGCGCCGCCGAAACTGGCGCCCAGCGCCGCCCCGACGCCCGCGATCTCGTCCTCGGCCTGGAAGGTGCGCACCCCGAACCGCTTGTGCTTTGCCAGCTCGTGCAGGATGTCGCTGGCCGGAGTGATCGGGTACGAGCCAAGGAAGATCGGTAGCTCGGACAGCTGGGATGCGGCGATCAGCCCGTAGGCAAGCGCGACATTGCCGGAGATGTTGCGGTAACGACCGGCCGGCAACCGCGCCGGCTTGATCTCGTACGAGACCGCGAAGTCCTCGGTCGTCTCACCGAAGCTCCAGCCCGCCTCGAAGGCCGTGATGTTCGCCTTCATGATCTCGGGCTTGCTGGCGAACTTGGACTGGAGGAACTTGACCGTGCCCTCGGTCGGCCGGTGGTAGAGCCAGGACAGCAGGCCGAGCGCGAACATGTTCTTCGCCCGCTCGGCGTCCTTCTTGGTGATGTCGAAGCCCTTGAGCGCCTCGACCGTCATCGAGGTCAGCCCTACCGGATGCACGCTGTAGGCCTCCAGCGAGCCGTCCTCGAGCGGGTTGCTCGAGTAGCCCACCTTGGCCAGCGCTCGCGGCGTGAACTCGTCGGTGTTGACGATGATCTCCGCGCCGCGCGGCAGGTCGGACAGGTTTGCCCGCAGCGCAGCCGGGTTCATCGCCACGAGCACGTTGGGCGCGTCACCCGGTGTCATGATGTCGTGATCGGCGAAGTGCAGCTGGAAGCTCGACACCCCCGGCAGGGTGCCGGCCGGGGCCCGGATTTCGGCCGGGAAGTTCGGCAGCGTAGACAGGTCGTTCCCAAACGCTGCCGTCTCCGAGGTAAACCGGTCACCGGTGAGCTGCATGCCGTCGCCGGAGTCGCCGGCAAAGCGGATGATCACCTGGTCCTTTTGCTGGACCTTCTTGGGCACGTAAAAAGCGCCTCCCTGGACCCCACTGACGGTGCACTCTGATACAGGGCGCGAACCCTGTTTCCCCCGCCACCGCCGAGTCAACGACTCACCACCATGTTACGCCGTGGCCGTGCACGTTAACTGCGACATGACGCTTCCGCCACCGAACGGTAACCATCCGGAGGCATACCTAACACCACACACCCTCCCGAACACCGGCCACGGCTTGGTAGGGGCTTTGGTCTGCGTGCGACGGACCTTGGTCCGGTGGACCGCGCACGGAGGGTCGGCGCGAGCTCGGCTACCGGGTTGGCCGGCTCGCGGGGCTACACTCGCGACCGTGACCGGGTACTTCGGTGCGTACGCCGTCGTCGGGCTGATCCTGCTACTCGGCATCGTGTTCGTGACGGTGGCACTGACCGCGAACCGGCTGCTGCGTCCGCAGGCGCCGACCACCGAGAAGCTGCTCACGTACGAGTGCGGCGTCGACCCGGTCGGCGAGGGCTGGGCGCACACCCATATCCGCTACTACGTCTATGCCTATCTCTACGTCGTCTTCGCGGTGGACGCGGTCTTCCTGTTCCCTTGGGCCACCGTGTTCGCGCTGCCGGGGTATGGAGTGACCACGCTGCTCGAGATGTTCGCGTTCATCGGCTTCCTCGCGATCGGACTGCTCTACGCCTGGAAGAAGGGCGTGCTGCGGTGGCTGTAGATCACCTGGGTTCAGGCTCGGCCCCGGCTCCGAGTCCCGCGGCCGCGGCCGGCGCCCAGCCGATTCCGGTGGCGGCGCCGGTGCGCCTGGGCGGGCTGCAGAAGCTGGCGCCCACCCCGATGCGGCTAGTGCTCAACTGGGGCCGGCGCTACTCGTTGTGGGTATTCAACTTCGGGCTGGCCTGCTGCGCGATCGAGTTCATCTCGGCCTCAATGTCTCGGCATGACTTCATCCGGCTCGGCGTGATCCCGTTCGCACCCGGGCCTCGGCAAGCCGACCTGATGGTGGTCTCTGGCACCGTCACCGACAAGATGGCGCCTGCGGTGAAGCGGCTGTACGAGCAGATGCCCGAGCCGAAGTACGTGATCTCGTTCGGTGCCTGCTCGAACTGCGGTGGGCCGTACTGGGACTCCTATTGCGTCACCAAGGGGGTCGACCAGATCGTCCCGGTGGACGTCTACGTGCCGGGATGCCCGCCCCGCCCGGAAGCGCTGCTGCAAGGGATACTCAAGCTCCAGGAGAAGATCGCTAACGAGTCGCTCGAGGCGCGGTACCGGTGAGCGGCGCGGACCAGCTGGCGGCCAGGTTCGCCGCCCATCTCGGCGATGAGGTGCCGGTCGAGGATGCGTACGGCCAGCTCACCGCGGACGTACCCGCAGCGCGCTGGGTGGATGCGCTGACGTTCGCACGGGACGAGCTCGGGTATGGGTATTTCGACTGGCTTACCGGCGTCGACGAGCTGGCCCAGGGGTTCGCCGTCGTCGCCCACCTGTGGTCGCTGCCGGCCCACCGGCACCTGCTGCTGCGAACCCGGGTTCCCCGCGAGGCGCCGTCCCTGGCCAGCGCGGTCGGCGTGTTCCCCGGCGCCAACTGGCACGAGCGGGAGACGTTCGAGATGTTCGGCATCGAGTTCGCCGGACATCCGAATCTGATCCCGCTGCTGCTTCCGGACGGGTTCGAGGGCCATCCGCTGCGTAAGGACTTCATGCTGGCCGCCCGGGCGGCCAAGACCTGGCCGGGCGCGAAGGAACCGGGGGAGTCCGAACACGACCTCGGCCGGGCCGCGCCCAGCCGGCGCCGGATGCTGCCGCCGGGTGTGCCCGACGCGCAGACCTGGGGTCCGCGCCCGCCGGCTGCGCCCAGTGCCGAGCCGGACGCCGCCGAGCCGGACGCCGCCGAGCC
>DATAFN010000082.1:0-2791 GCA_036257435.1 Actinomycetes bacterium | reverse complement strand
CCGGTTGCGGCTCAAGCGCCGGATACGCGACTCCGGCGCCCTGGCTGCGGGCAGTGTGGTCGCCGGTCTGCTTGCGTACGGGTTCTTCGCGCTGACCACGCACTCCCTGGGAGCCGGGGGCGCGGCTCCGGTCTCGATCCTGTGGTCGTACTGGACTGCGGTGGCGGCCGTACTGACGTTCACCCTGCAGCACTGGACCATCAGGACGCTTGCCCACGACGGCCATGAGGGCACCCTCGCTCGATCTCTGCCGCGGATCGCGATCATGGCAGCGGTGGTCGCCGCGCTGGCCGGCTTGGTCGCCTACGTGTTCCGGGAGCCCCTGTTCGGTGATCCCGGCGTCATTTTCCCCGCCCTGGTTGCCGCCATCACGGTCGGCTCGGTGTTCACCGGACTGCTCCGCGGGGCGCTGGCCGGCCGGCACCGCTACGGCGCCACGGCCGCCTCCCTGGTCGGAGAGAACGCGGTACGGGTGATCTTGGCGGTGGCGGTCGCGATGGCCGGGGGCGGCGCAGAGGCGTTCGGCGTAGCGCTCGCGTGTGGTCCGGTCATCGGTCTGGTGTGGGTGCGCAGCTTGCGCTTCGCCCGCGAACCGGGTTACCCGCCGGCCTCCGGCAATCCGCTCGCCCTGGTCTCCGAAACCGCCGGGGGATCGCTGATCTCACAGGTCGTGCTGACCAGCGCACCGGTCGTACTGGCCGCTGCCGGCGGCGCTCCCGACCAGGTGACCTCGCTGTTCGTCGCGCTCGCCGTCTGGCGTGCCCCCTACCTCGTCGCGCTCGGGATGACCCCGAAGCTGACCGGCGGTCTTACCCGGCTCGCGGTCAACCGGCAGGCCCGGCCGTTGGCCCGGTTGCGCATGCTGACCGTTGCCGGGGTCGTCGGCGCCGTAGCGCTGGCCGTTCTGGTCAGCTTGACGCTGTTCCAGCCGCTGCTTCACGTGGCGTTCGGCGAGGACATCGGCTTGGCGGAGTGGGCACTCGCCGCGACCGGCGCCGGCACTGCGATCGCCGTCGGCAATCTCGTGCTCATGCTCCTCATGCTGGCACTCGGCCGGCCGGGGCAGGCGACGGCAGCGTGGGCCGTGGCGGTGGCGGTAGCGGCCGGATGGTTGGGCCTGTCCGGCGGCTTGGCACCGACGTCGCGGGTCGTGGTGGCATTCGTGCTCGCCGAGGCCAGCGCCTTCGTCCTGCTGCTAGGGCTCAGCGTCCGGATGCCGGCTGGTCCGCAGCCATCGCCGCACCCGGAACCGCAACTGCGCTCCTCGTGAGCCCCTGCCTGGAGCGATGAGCTCGGCCGGTCAATGCGCTCACTAGCTAGCAGCGCAATCGACCGAATGGAGGCGGCCGTGCCTGGCCGCGGTACTTGATCGACGATGGGACACCGCGGCCGTACGGCGTCATGGTTCTCACCGTCACGGGCGGCTAGATCGCGGCCGTCACCGGATTTCCGGACCCGGCGCTGTTTGCGCGGTTCGGTCTGAGCCGGAGCGATTCGGGGTAGGGACCGCAGCATGAGGATTTCCAAGATCTCCTTGTTGGTACTCGTGGTGGCCGTCCTGGCCGGCACGACCGGGTTTGCCGCGAAGCACCGGTCACCGTCCTGGGAGCGGTTCGACACCGGCACGGACTCCCGGTTGCGTGGCCTGTCCGCGGTCAGCGCGGACGTGGCCTGGGCCGGCGGGACCGACGGCACCGTGTGGCGCACCGTCGACGCCGGCGCGAGCTGGCAGCAGGTGGCCCCGGCCGGCTCGGCCGGGCTGCAGTTCCGCGATGTCGAGGCGTTCGACGCGGAGCACGCGGTGGTCATGACCGCGGGCAGCGGTGACGCTTCCCGGGTATACGTCACCGACGACGGCGGCGCCAGTTGGGCCGAGACGTTCCGCAGCGACGAGCCGACCGCGTTCTACGACTGCATGGCGTTCTTCGACCGCTGGCACGGGCTGGCGCTGTCCGACCCGGTGAACGGCTTCTTCCGGATCATCTCGACCTCGGACGGCGGCCGCAGCTGGCAGGTGCTGCCGACCGCCGGCATGCCGGCGGCGCTGGATGGTGAATTCGCGTTCGCGGCCAGCGGCACCTGCCTGGTCACCGCCGACCGCGGCGCCGATGTGGCCTGGTTCGCCAGCGGCGGCGGCGCCGAGACGCGGGTGTTCCGAAGTGACGATCGCGGCTCTAACTGGGACGTGGTCACCACCCCGATGCCGAGCGGGCCGGCCGCCGGCATCTTCTCGCTGGCGTTCCGCGATCCGGTGCACGGCATCGCCGTCGGCGGCGACTTCCTCGTTCCGCTCAGCGCGCCGGACGGCGCCCTCACCAGCGGGGACAGCGGGCAGTCCTGGCACCCGGCGATCGCCCAACCGGGGGAGTACCGCTCCGGTTCCGCCTGGGTGCCGCGTTCCGGGCGGATCGCACTGGCGGTCGGCCCGACCGGCAGCGACGTCAGCTACGACCGGGGCCGGACCTGGACCCGCTTCGACACCGGCAGCCTGGACTCGGTCGACTGCGCCCCGGACGGCAGTTGCTGGGGATCGGGTGAGCTCGGCCAGATCGCCAAGCTGCACTGGGGATAGGCCGGCGGTTACCTTCGGAACGGGGTTGGCCCCGGACCCGCTTGGGCGGGCCCGGGGCCAACTGTTGGCCGGGTGAAACGGGTTCGGATCAGCTCACGGCGTTGAGGGCGTTCACCTCACCGGCGCCGTAGAAGCCGTTGCGCTGGACACCACTGCACGTCGCCTGGGACTGCGGCGCCGCCCGGCCAAAGTGGTGTCTGGGGATGGCGATGGCCCGAT
>DATAFN010000056.1:0-5147 GCA_036257435.1 Actinomycetes bacterium | reverse complement strand
CAGGACCAGAGCAGGTGGGTGAGGCGTGCGCTTGGTAGGGCGGATAGCCGGCGGCGTCGTCGCGGTGGCCTGCGTGTCCGGTCTGGTCGCGGCTGGCGCGATCGGCCGTCCGACCAACGGCGGGACCGGCGCGGCGCTCGGTGATCGGGCCGCTTTCCTCGACCTGGTCGCCACGCGGGCGGCAGGTTCCGACCTGCCGGGTGCTCCGGTCGCGGCCCCGCCGATCAGTGCTCGTGCAGTAGGCCCGCCCATCCGGTTCAGCTACCCACTGCTTCGCGAGCCCGCGCCGCCACTGGAACCGTTGCGGCTGAACGCCGGCAGGCCGCCGGCTCGGCGTGCCATCGCCGATCAGCTCAGCGGGATACTCGCCGACCGGCGCCTGGGCTCGCGGGTTGGGCTCGCGGTGGCGGATGCGGCAACCGGTCGACTCATCTACGGCTACAACCCGGCCGGCGGGTTCATCCCGGCGTCGACTACGAAGATCCTGACCGCGGCAGCCTCGCTGACCAGCCTGGGACCGGCCGCTCGGCTGCGCACCTCGGTAGCCCGAGTCGGTAGCGACGAGATCGTGCTGGTGGGCGGTGGCGACCCGATGCTGGTCTCCGGCACCGCCCCGGTTGGCTACCCGGTGCCGGCCCGGCTGTCCACACTGGCCGATCGCACCGCGCGGGCGTTGACCGAGGCCGGGGTGCGCACGGTCGACTTGCGGTACGACGCCGGTCTGTTCGCTGGCCCCGGGCGCGCGGCGAGCTGGCGGGCCGCGTACATCGCAGCCGGTTCGGCGGTGGTCGCGCCGGTGAGCGCGCTGACCGTGGACCACGGCTATGTCGGCGATCCGCGGCGCGAGACCCGCAGCGCGGATCCGGCCCGGCAGGCGGCCGAGCTGTTCGCCCGGCAGCTGCGTTCGGCCGGCATCGAGGTGTCCGGCCCGATCCTGCCCGGTTCGGCCGGCGGGGCTCCCGAGCTCGCCGCCGTGCAGTCCCCGCCGATCTCGACGGTAGTCGAGGTCATGCTCGCGGCCAGCGACAACGACATCGCCGAAGCGCTGGCCCGGCACGTGGCGCTGGCAAGCAAGCGACCGGCCACGTTCGACGGAGCAGCCCAAGCGATCCGAGCGGTTGTCGCCCGGCTTGGTGTCGACGTGGCCGGCGTGCACCTGCTGGACGGCTCCGGGCTCAGCCGTGCGAACGTGATCTCGCCGCAGGCGCTGGCCGACCTGCTGACGGTGACCGCCCAGCCGGCGTACCCGAAGTTGCGAACCGTGCTGGTCGGCCTCCCGGTGGCGGGGTTCTCCGGGACGTTGTCCGAGCGGTCCGCGACGGTATCGCTGCGCGGTTCGCCCGGTCCCGGCACGGTGACCTCGGCCGGCCTGGTCCGGGCCAAGACCGGCACGCTGCGCGGAGTGCGCTCACTCGCCGGATACGTGCGCTCGGCGGGTGGCCGGCTGCTGACGTTCGCGGTCATCGCCGACCGGTTGCCGCGCCGCGACGGGGACGCCGCCGAGCCCGTATTGGATGCGCTGGCTGCGGCCTTGACCGCGCGCTGACGCCGGCACCACCCCGCCGCTCGCACGAAGCGCACAAACGATGTTGACGGCGCCGAGCCGCGCTCCTAGCCTGCCGCAATGCGGAAGGCGCTTCCGGCTGCTGAAAGCAGCTCGGTACGAACGCTGACCAGGGGCCTCGACGTCCTCGGATTATTCGACGCGGAGCACCCCGATCTGGCCCAGACCGAGATCGCGCAGGCGCTGACCCTGCCGCTACCGACCGTGCACCGGCTGTGCGGCACGCTGGTCCAGCTCGGCTTCCTGGTCAAGGATCCGGGCCAGCGGCGGTTACGGCTCGGGCCGGAGATCCTCCGGCTGGCCGGTCCGATGCTCGCCGGCCTTGGGGCGACCGACCAGGCGAGGACCGCGCTGCGCGAGCTCGCCGACGCGACCGGGGAAACGGCGAGCCTGGCCACGCTGGTCGGGTCCGAGGTCGTCTACCTGGATTGTGCACCCGGCGCGGGACTGCTTGCTCCGCGCGCGTCCATCGGCCTGCGGGTGCCGGCTCATTGCACCGCTCTGGGCAAATGCCTGCTGGCGCAGCTCGATCCGGAACAGGCCCGTGCTCAGGCTGGCCCGGAACCCTATCCCGCCCGGACCGCAACCACGCTGACCAGTTGGGCAGTGCTCGGTCCCGCGCTGGCCGCCATCCGGGAAACCGGCGTGTCGGTGTCGCGGGAGGAGTACGAGCGGGGCCTGGTCGCGGTTGCGGTTCAGGCTCCGGCCGGATCGGCTCAGCCGATGGCGATCGACCTCTGCGTCCCGGCGGTTCGCGGCACCGAGGAGGTGCTCGCCGCGGCGGCCAAACGGCTGCTGGACGTCGCCGCGGAGCTGTCGGCCGGGGTCGGGTTCGGCTGATCGGTCCCGGGCAGTCGACCGGCGTGGTCTCGCCGGCTTGGCCGGCCCGGTCCCGGGCGGCGGGACCGGCGACCGAGCGCGTACGGTGGAGGGCATGCCATCGACCGACGAGCTGATCGACTGGGGTCTGGCCGCGATGACCGCGGATCGGCTCGTCCGCCCCGGTCCGCAGGTTTCCCGCGCCGAAGCCGAAGAGGTAGTGGCGGATCTGCGCCGGTATGCCGACGCGGCGGTCGGACATGTGTACGAGGTCATCGGCCTGCAGGCGTCCACCAGTGTGGCACCGATCATGGTCGTGGACCGGCGCGGCTGGGTGCGGGCCAACATGGCCGGGCTGCGGGAGGTCCTGATCCCGCTGGCCGAGAAGGTGGAGGAACGGCGCTCCAACAGCAAGGCCGGCGATCTCGCGCTCACCGTCGGGTCGCGGGTCACCGGGTTCGAGGTCGGTACCGTGCTCGCCTACCTGTCCAGCCGGGTGCTCGGCCAGTACGAGCTGTTCGGCGAGAGTTCGAACGGCAGCGCCGGCAGCCTGCTGCTGGTCGCGCCCAATGTCGTGCACATCGAACGCGAGTTGAAGGTGACCCCGAGCGACTTCCGGCTCTGGGTGTGCATCCACGAGGAGACCCACCGGGTGCAGTTCACCGCGGTTCCATGGCTGCGCGACCACCTGCGTGGCGAGATCCGCGAGTTCCTGTCCGCGACCGAGATCGATCCGACCGCGATGGCGCAACGGCTGCGCGCGGCCCTGGAGGTACTGGTCGATTCGGCCCGCAACCAGCAACGCGGTGAGTCGGCGGTCAGTCTGCTCGACGTGGTTCAGACCGCTCAGCAGCGGGAGATCCTGGACCGGTTGAGCGCCGTGATGTCGCTGCTCGAGGGGCACGCCGAGTACGTCATGGACGCGGTCGGGCCGCAGGTCATCCCGAGCGTTACCGAGATTCGGCAGCGGTTCCAGCGCCGCCGCATCAAGGTCGGGCGGTTCGATCAGACCGTGCGGCGACTGCTCGGCATCGATGCGAAGCTGCGGCAGTACCGGGACGGCGAGCGGTTCGTCCGGACCGTGGTTGAGCAGGTCGGGATGAACGGCTTCAACCGGGTCTGGACCTCGCCCGACACGCTGCCGACCGCGGCTGAAATCAGCGATCCGGACGCCTGGGTGCGCCGGGTTCATGGCGGCCAGGACACGGCGGCCACCCCCGAATAGCGGTGCCGGGTGGGACCTCAGCCGGCGGTTGCCCAGGTGCGGCACGCGGTGCGCACCGCGCTCTCCGATCTAACGAGAGGCCATCTCGTTCTGGTCGGGTGTAGTGGCGGCGCTGATTCGCTCGCGCTAGCGGCGGCCTGCGCATTCGAAGCGCCGCGGGCCGGCCTGCGCGTCGGTGCGGTAACCGTCGACCACGGGCTACAGCCGGGCTCGGCCGATCGGGCCGCGGCGGTGGCCGCTCGCCTGACCGAGCTCGGGCTGGCGCCGGTAGAGGTAGCCGCGGTTACGGTGGGGTCAGCGGGTGGGCCGGAAGCCGCAGCCCGGACGGCGAGGTACGCGGCGCTGGACGCGGCCGCCGACCGGCTGGACGCGGTTGCGGTACTGCTCGGCCACACCCGGGACGATCAAGCCGAGACCGTGCTGCTGGGTCTGGCCCGCGGCTCCGGACCCAGGTCGCTGGCCGGGATGGCACCGGTGAGCTCGGACGGTCGCTACCGGCGACCGCTGCTCGGGGTCGACCATGCCACAACGGCGGCCGCCTGCGCCGCTGAGGGCTTGCCGGTCTGGGACGACCCGCACAATTCCGATCCCGCGTTCACCCGCGTGCGGATCAGGCGCGACGTGCTGCCGGCGCTGACCCGGGCGCTCGGGCCGGGGGTGCCGGAGGCACTGGCCCGTACCGCGGGTCTGCTTCGGGAGGACGCGGCCGCACTGGACGAATGGGCGGCCCGAGCGGCTGCCAGCGCGGCCGAGGCGGCCGGGCCGGACGGTGGTCTGTCCGTGGACCGGCTTGCCGAGCTGCCCACCGCGGTCCGGCGGCGGGTCCTGCGTTCCGCCGCGATCGCGGCCGGCAGCCGGCCCGGGGATCTGTTCGCGGCCCATGTCGAGGCCGTGGACGCTCTGGTCGTGGACTGGCACGGTCAGCGCGGGATCGATCTGCCCGGCGACATCACCGCGCGGCGGCGTTATGGCAGGCTCTGTTTCGACCAAGGCTTCGGCCTGGGCCAGCCGGCGCGCTGAACAGACAATCGGATCATTACTGGCGCTCTGTGCCGACAAACTCGCTCAAGGTGGGTGATCAATTTGCTCACAGTGCCAGTAATGATCGACTTGTTCGGCGGAGCCGCCCGACCGGGAGAGCGCGCGTGGACGAGAAGGATCTCGGTGCCGACCTTGCCTCGGTGCTGGTGACCGGCGACCAGATACGACACAAGCTGACCGAGCTGGCCGCTCGGATCGACGCGGACTACGTAGGTCGTGACCTGCTGCTGGTCGGAGTGCTGCGGGGTGCGGTGATGGTGATGGCCGACCTGGCTCGCAGCCTGCACCACCCGCTCGAGATGGACTGGATGGCGGTCTCCTCCTATGGCTCGGGCACCAAGTCGTCCGGCGTAGTGCGGATCCTCAAGGACCTGGACACCGACATCGTCGGCCGCAACGTGCTCGTGGTCGAGGACATCGTTGACTCCGGCCTGACGCTGTCCTGGCTGCTGACGAACCTGTCCTCGCGCGGGCCGGCGTCGGTCGAGGTGTGTGCGC
>DATAFN010000026.1:0-19896 GCA_036257435.1 Actinomycetes bacterium | reverse complement strand
ATGGTCGGCTCATAGGCCGGGTCGAGGCCGAACGTCTTTGCGAAGCAGCCGTTCTCAGTCGCGTACGCGTCCCCGCCCGGGATCAATGCGACGATGTCGTCCTGTACCGGCAGGGAGTCGTTCTGCCGGGTGAACGTGGTCGTCGTCTTCCCGGTGCCGGACAGCCCGACGATCAGCACGACCTTCTCGCCGCCGTCGACCGGGATCACCTTGGCGCCGGCGTGCATGGCCAGGGCGCCCTGCCGATACGCCCACTCCATCCACATCCGCAGTCCGCCCATCTTGGACTCGCCGAAGTAGTCGATGTTGAAAACCCTGGTGACCCAGTTGTCCAGGTCGATGGTGACCAGCCGGCCGTCCGGATAGTTGCCGGGCGCCGGGCAGTTGGGCGTGTAGATGACGGTGAGCGCGTCCTCCTCCCGCCAGTCGGCGTCCTTCGGGTAGTACAGCTGGGTCTGCATGCCGGGGATGTTCGAGTTCGAGCGCTCGATGAATACCCGCGCGGGCCGGCGCAGCGGCGAGTTCTCCGGGCCGATGTACCCCTCGATCACGACCATGTCCGCGCCGGCGATGTAGTCCGCCTGGGCGGCGGCGACCTGCTCGTACTCCGGGCGAGCCATCGTCTGCTTGGTCGTACGGGCCGGGTCGTCGGTCACGATGAACGTCGAACCCGCCGACCGGGCGGTCACCCGGGCCTTGATGTTGTAGTTGCCGAACTCGGTGATCTGCGCGTTCGGCATCTCGGCGACGAAGCCCTTGAGCTCATCCTGGGTCGGGTTGGCAAGCACCGACTTGGCGCCTGGAAGCTCGATCGCCACTGGGCGGTCCTTTCAATTACGGGATTGTCGGCTCCACGCCAAGTACCGGCGCGGGTCGTGGCCGGAGCATACCCATTACTCCAGAATGTGAGACGCCGGGACCGCCCCAATGGTCCCCGGCCACCGGTTCGGCCACGAGGCGCAGGGCGCTCGGCGCGGCGGTTAGGGTGATCGGATATGGGAGTGCGCGACCTGCTGTACGGGATCTACGAACGCCGACTCGCCGCATCCCTCCCACCCGATCGGGTGCCGCGCCACGTCGGGGTGATCATCGATGGCAACCGGCGCTGGGCCCGCCAGGCCGGCAAGCCGCTGCAGGGCGGATACCGGCGGGGCGCGGCGAAGTACCACGAGATCGTCGAGTGGTGCGACCAGGCCGGCGTCGAGGTGGTCACGCTCTGGCTGCTGTCCACCGACAACCTGCATCGGCCCCAGGAGCAGCTCGAACCGCTGCTGCGGATCATCGAGGACATGGTGCGCGATCTTGCCGCCAGCGAGCGCTGGCGGGTTCATTCGGTGGGTTCGCCCGACCTGCTTCCGCCGGAGACCGCGCGCGTGATCAAGGAGGCCGACGCGTCCACCGCGGAGCGCACCGGAATGTTGATCAACGTTGCGGTGGGGTACGGCGGCCGGCAGGAAATCGCCGATGCGGTCCGCTCGCTGCTGCAGGACCACGCAAGCCGGGGCACCTCGATCGAGCAGCTGGCGGAGATCCTGGACGTCGAACACATCGCCGAACACCTCTACACCAAGGGTCAACCCGATCCCGATCTGGTGATCAGAACGTCCGGCGAGCAGCGGCTGTCCGGCTTCCTGCTGTGGCAGTCGGCGCACACCGAGCTGTACTTCTGCGAGGCGTACGGCCCCGACTTCCGCCGGGTCGACTTCCTCCGGGCGTTGCGCGACTACGCGGCCCGGAACCGCCGGTTCGGCGCCTAGCCCGCTACCCGAGGGCCTAGCTCCACTCCGCGGCCCCAGCCGGGAAGTCCGGGTGGATCGCCGGGAGGACACAGAACAGGTTGCCGGCCGGATCCCTCATGATCCACCAGCCGTCCTCGATGAAGGTGACCTTGGTCGCGCCGAGCTGCTCGAGCCTGGCTACCTCGGCCTCGACGTCGTCGGTCTCGATGTCCAGGTGCAGCCGGCGGCTCGGCTCGCCGATGAGCTGGACAAACACCTGCTGGCCGCCATGCCGGCCGAGATCGATGTACGGGTCGTCGGGCGGCTCGCGGCTCGGCTCCCGGCCGAGCGCGCCGGCCCAGAATGCTGCGGTCGTGTCGAACAGATCAGCCGGGACGTCGATGCCGATCGCGGCGAGCCTGCTGCGATGCACGGCCACCTCCTGGGGTCGAGCCCTGATCATTCCACACCGACGTCGGGTCGCCGGCGGCGTCCGGCGGCGCCCCAGAGTTCCACCCAGGTGTCGGGGTCGTGCCTTCCGTGTGAGCGGCGGCCGGTGCGGGTACCGTCGCACTAAGGCTGCGACATCCGATCGCGGCCCCGAGAGGCCATCAGTGGCGAACAGCGAACGCCGCCGTCCGTCCGAAGGGCGGCGAACCTACGTCCTAGACACCAGCGTTCTGCTCGCCGATCCTCGCGCGATCCTGCGCTTCGACGAGCACGAAGTGGTCCTCCCGGTTATCGTCATCAGTGAGCTGGAAGCCAAGCGGCATCACCCCGAGCTTGGCTATTTCGCGCGCGCGGCGCTCCGGCTGCTCGACGAGTTCCGGGTGCTGCACGGCCAGCTGGATGCCCCGATCGCCATCGGCGAGTCGGGCGGCACCCTGCACGTCGAGCTGAACCACACCGATCCCGCAGTGTTGCCGCCGGGCTTCCGGCTCGGCGACAACGACGCCCGCATCCTTGCGGTGGCCCGGCACCTGGCCGCCGACGGCAAGCAGGTCGTGCTGGTCTCCAAGGACCTGCCGCTGCGGGTGAAGGCGTCCGCAGTCGGGTTGACCGCCGAGGAGTACCGAGCGGAGACGGTCATCGAGTCCGGCTGGACCGGGATGGCCGATCTCGCCGTCGGTTCGGACGTGCTCGACCGGTTGTACGAGGGCGAGCATGTTGAGTTGGACGTGGCCCGGCAGCTGCCTTGCCACACCGGGCTCGTGCTGTCCTCGGATCGCGGGCACGGACTCGGCCGGATCAATGCCGACAAGAAGGTGCAGCTGGTCCGCGGGGATCGGGAGGCGTTCGGGCTGCGCGGACGCAGCGCCGAGCAGCGGGTCGCGCTCGACTTGCTGCTCGATCCCGAGGTCGGGATCGTGTCGCTCGGCGGCCGGGCCGGCACCGGCAAGTCCGCGCTCGCGCTGTGCGCCGGGCTCGAAGCCGTGCTGGAACGGCGCCAGCACCGCAAGGTCATGGTGTTCCGTCCGCTGTACGCGGTCGGTGGCCAGGATCTCGGTTATCTACCCGGCACCGAATCGGAGAAAATGGCGCCCTGGGCGCAGGCAGTGTTCGACACGCTCGGTGCCGTAGTGGCCAGGGACGTACTGGAGGAGGTCCTGGACCGCAACATGCTCGAGGTGCTACCGCTGACCCACATCCGGGGCCGGTCGCTGCACGACTCGTTCGTGATCGTCGACGAGGCGCAGTCGCTGGAGCGCAACGTCTTGCTGACCGTGCTGTCCCGGATCGGCGCGGGCTCCCGGGTGGTGCTGACCCACGATGTGGGGCAGCGGGACAACCTTCGGGTGGGCCGGCACGACGGGGTCGTTGCGGTGGTCGAGAAGCTCAAGGGCCACCCGCTGTTCGCGCACATCACGCTGACCAGGTCCGAGCGGTCACCGATCGCCGCGCTGGTCACCGAGATGCTGGAGGAGCTGCCGATCTAGGCGGCCCGGACCCCGGGCCGTCAAGGGCTGACCCCGTCCCCGGGCGGCGGGGGTCCGACGATCACGGGTGAGTCATCGACAGGACGTCGAGCGCCTCGTCCAGCTGTTCGGCTGTCAGCTTGCCGGCCTCCACGTAGTCGCGTTCCAGCACCACCTGCTTGATGGTCTTACGTTCGGCCAGCGCCTGCTTAGCGACCTTGGTAGCTTCCTCGTAGCCGATGTATTTGTTCAGCGGGGTGACAATCGACGGTGACGACTCGGCGAACTCGGCGCACCGCTCCACATCGGCGACGATCCCGGCGACGCACTTGTCGGCGAACAGCCGCGACATGTTGGCCAGCAGCCGGATCGACTCGAGCACGTTGCGCGCCAGCATTGGCAGCATCACGTTGAGCTCGAAGTTGCCGGCGGCGCCGCCGAACGCGATCGCCGCGTCGTTGCCGATCACCTGAGCGCACACCATGCACAGCGCCTCAGGAACGACCGGGTTCACCTTCCCCGGCATGATCGATGAGCCCGGCTGCAGGTCGGGCAGGTAGATCTCGGTGAGCCCGGTACGTGGCCCCGAGCCCATCCAGCGGATGTCATTGCTGATCTTGTATAGGGACACCGCGATCGTCCGCAGCTGTCCGGACAGCTCGACCAGCCCGTCCCGGGCACCCTGGGCTTCGAAGTGGTTGCGTGCCTCGGTCAGCGGCAGACCGGTGGCCGAGGCCACCTCGGCGATCACGCGCGCCGAGAAGCCGGGCGGAGTGTTGATACCGGTGCCGACCGCGGTTCCGCCAAGTGGGAGCTCGGCGACTCGGGGCAGGCTGGCCTGCAGCCGTTCGATTCCGTAGCGGACCGCGGCCGCGTAGCCGCCGAATTCCTGCCCCAGCGTCACCGGGGTCGCGTCCATGAGATGGGTACGCCCGGACTTCACCACCTGGTCCCATTCGGTTGCCTTCGCCTCCAGGGTGGTGGCCAGGTGCGCGAGCGCGGGTGTCAGGTCTCGCAGTACCGCGCTCGTCGCCGCGATGTGGATCGACGACGGGAACACGTCGTTGGAGGACTGGCTCGCGTTGACGTGGTCGTTCGGGTGCACCGGCCGGCCGAGCTTCTCGGCAGCCAGGGACGCGATGACCTCGTTCGCATTCATATTCGACGAGGTGCCCGAGCCGGTCTGGAACACGTCGATCGGGAACTGCGCATCCCACTGGCCGGCGGCGATCTCATCCGCCGCCTCGATGATCGCGTCGGCCAGCTCTTTGTCGAGAATCCCCAGCTCTGCGTTCACCTTGGCGGCCGCGGCCTTGATCCGAGCCAGCGCCTCGACATGCGAGCGCTCCAGCGTCGTGCCGGAGACCGGGAAGTTCTCGACCGCACGCTGGGTCTGGGCGCGCCACCTCGCATGCGCGGGTACTCGTACCTCGCCCATGGAGTCGTGCTCGATGCGGAAGTCCTGCTCGGTCATTGGGTCCACTCCATCGTGTGCCGCGAGCGTGCGAATCGGTCTTCGCCTAGGTGCAGCCTAGGGGCACCTAGTCGATCAGCCGTTTGCGCATCCCGCGGACCGCCAGCTGCCACATCAGTGCGGCGAACACGGTCAGCGCACCGACGTGGTAGAGGTCGATCAGCGGGTCGAAGCCGAACGCGGCACCTCGGACCAGCTCGACGCAGTGGTAGAGCGGGTTGAACTGGGCGAGCACCAGCGCCCAGTCCGGTAGGTCATCGAGCGGGAAGAACGTGCCGGCGACCAGGAACAGCGGCGTGATCACCGCCGAGATGATGTAGTTGAAGCTGTCGATCGACGGCACTACCGCCGAGGCCCAGATGCCGAACAGCGCAAAGCCGAGGCCGGTCAGGAATCCGATCAGCGGCACGGTCACCATGCCCGGGCTCGGGTCTAGCCCGAACGCGATGGCCACCAGCAGCGGCGCGCATCCGTACACCCCGGCCTTGGCCGCGTGCCAGGTGGCCTCTCCGGTCACCACTTCGTGGACGTCAACCGGAGTGGCTAGCACCGCGGTATAGGTCTGCTGGTACACCCTGCGCACGAACGTCACGAACATGCCGGCGAACACCGAAGTGAACAGCACCGCGGTCGCGACCACGCCGGTACCCAGGAACTCGATGTAAGGCAGGCCGTTGACGGCCGAGACCAGCGAGCCGAACCCCACCCCGAACGCGAGCAGGTAGATCGTCGGCTCCACCACCGAGGAGAACGTGGTCGAGGCCCAGTAGCGCTTGAACAGCGCGATCTCCCTGGTCCACACCGCGGCCAAGCACTGTGGCTCGAACCAGCGAAGCCGCACCCACCGCTCGGTAGCGCCGGGCTTCAGCCGCTCGCTTACCACGCTCATTCCACCGTCTCCCCGGTCAGCACCACGAACACGTCCTCTAGGTTGCTCGGGCGGTGCGAGCCCGGCCCGAGTTGCGCGGCCACCGAATCGGGCAGCTCCTCGGCGCGCAGCACGGTGACCGCTGGGCCGCTGCGGCGGGTGCGCAACCCGGCCGCGGCCACGATCGCCTCCACCTCGACCAGCCGGTCGGGCGGGCCGAAGTACTCGATCGCCTCCTTGCCGGCGTGCTCGTCGAGCAGCGAACGAGGTGTGCCCTGCGCGATGATCCGGCCATGCGACATGATCGCCACATCGTCGGCGAGCCGCTCGGCCTCTTCGATGTAGTGCGTGGACATGAGCACGGTCACGCCGTCGCTGCGCAGCGCGTCGATCAGCGCCCACAGCTCCTGGCGCACCTGCGGATCGAGTCCGACGGTCGGCTCGTCCAGCAGCACCAGGCGCGGGTCGTGGACCAGCCCGCGGGCAATGAGCAACCGCCGCCGCATGCCGCCGGACAGCTTCTCGGCCTTCGTGTCGGCCCGGTCGCTGAGTTGCGCCATCGCTAGTGCGCGGTCGACCGCGGCCTTCCGCTGGCCGACGGGCACCCGGTAGAGGTGTGCGAACACGCTCAGGTTCTGCCGGGCGGTGAGCTCGATATCGACGTTGTCCTGCTGCGGGACCACACCCATCAGCGCGCGAGCGTGCTTGGACTCGCGCGGGATCTGATAGCCGAGCACCTCGATCTCGCCGGTGTCGGCATGCGTCTGCGCGGTCAGCATGCGCATCGTGGTCGACTTTCCGGCGCCGTTCGGGCCGAGCAGGCCGAGGCAGGTTCCCGGATAGACGTCGAGGTCAAGTCCGTCGACGGCGGTGATCGAGCCGTAGTGCTTGACCACACCTCGGATGCTCACGGCCGCGTCGCGGTTGACTGTCACCTGCCCCACGGTAGGTGGCGGGACCGACAGTCCGCCTCCGGGTTTTCGACCGTCAAGATCCGGTGCTGGCGTGGTCGAAGTCGATGGTGGCGTACGCGCGCAGCTTGGCCAGCCGGTGGAAGCTCTCGATCAGCCGGACCGTCCCGCTTCTGGACCGCATCACGATCGAGTGAGTGGCGGCACCGCCGGCCCGGTAGCGGACTCCACGCAACAATTCGCCGTCGGTAACCCCGGTCGCGACGAAGAACACGTTCTCGCCGCTCACCAGGTCGTCGGTCATCAGCACCCGGTCGAGATCGTGCCCCGCGCCGATCGCCTTCTCCCGCTCTGCCTCGTCGCGCGGCCAGAGCCTTCCCTGGAACACCCCGCCCAGGCACTTGATCGCGGCCGCAGCAATGATGCCCTCCGGAGTGCCGCCGATGCCCATCAGCAGGTCGACGCCGGTACCCTCGCGAGCGGCCATGATGGCCCCGGCTACGTCGCCGTCGGTGATGAACTTGATCCGTGCGCCGACCTCCCGGACCTCGCCGACCAGGTCGTCGTGTCGGGCCCGGTCCAGAATGCAGACCATGACGTCCTCGGGGGAGCCGCGCTTCGCCTTGGCGACCGCTTCGATGTTCGCTGCGACCGGGGCGTTGATGTCGACGACATCGGCCGCCTCCGGGCCGGTGGCGAGCTTGTCCATGTAGAACACCGCGGACGGGTCGTACATGGAGCCGCGCTCAGCGACCGCCATCACCGACAGCGCGTTACTCATGCCCTTGGCGGTCAGCGTGGTGCCGTCGATCGGATCGACCGCAACGTCGCACTCGGGACCGCTGCCGTCGCCGACCCGTTCGCCGTTGTACAGCATCGGCGCCTCGTCCTTCTCGCCTTCGCCGATGACCACGATGCCGTTCATGCTCACGGTGCCGATCAGGACCCGCATCGCGTTGACCGCGGCGGCGTCCGCACCGTTCTTGTCACCGCGCCCGACCCAGCGGCCGGCGGCCATCGCGGCCGCCTCGGTGACCCGGACCAGCTCGAGAGCGAGGTTGCGGTCTGGCGCCTCTTGGTGGACCTCGAGGTCGGCCGGAAGTGTGCTCTGCTCGGACATTTCCGATGTGCCCTTCGTCGCGACCCGGTGGCTTGCCTCGCAGAATAGTGACCCGAGCAATGCTGGCCAGCCCGGGGCGGAGTCATTGCCCCATACCCGAGCCGGTCCCGATCGGTTCATCCCCAGGTCACCGGTTTGCGCCGGCCACCCGATTGGCCGACCGAGCGGACCCTAGACGAGGATGAGCGGGTGGCAAGCCAACGGTTGATCCCGGCACCCACCGACGTCCTTCGGGCCGTCGGCGTCGTGGTACTGATCACCTTGGCGGTTGTGCTGATTTCGCCCCGGCGCCACTACGAAGCGGTCCGAGTGATCGACTATTCTGGCGACCTCGCTGCCGCCCGCACCCATGCGCCCTACCACGTGCTCGCGCCGGTCGGACTTCCGGACGGCTGGCGGGCGACCAGCGTTCGGTACGCGACCAAGGACGGCGCCACGATGTGGCACCTCGGCTTCATCAGCCCTGCCGACGAGTATGTCGGCATCGAGCAGAGCGACGGCCCGGCCGAGCTGTGGATCCGGCAGCAGACGCACGGCGGCCGGGTGGAGACCCGAGTTCCGGTGAACGGTCAGAGCTGGACGATGCGGTACCAGCCGGATAAGGACCTGCGCTCCCTCGCACTTACCCAGGACGGGGTTACCACCGTGGTGGCCGGTATCGCCTCGCTTCCGACGCTGACCGAGCTCGCCAGCGCGCTGGAATAGCGGCTACCGCCTGGGCGCACGCGCCGCGGCGCCTGCTGGTCAGGTGGCGACGTTCAGGCCTGATCGTCGGAGCTGCGGTCGCCGTTGCTGTCCGCATCCTTGCCGTTCGCTTGGCCGGTCGCCGCGGCCAGCCGCGCCCGCGCGCCATCCAGCCACTGCTGGCAGATCGCGGCCAACCTCTCGCCGCGCTCCCAGAGCGCCAACGACTCCTCCAGCGACAGCCCCCCGGCTTCGAGCGTGCGGACGACCTCGGCCAGCTGCTCGCGCGCCTGCTCGAACCCGAGCGTGTCCTCCTCGGCCATCCCCACACCCTATGGCGTCGCTGATACACCCGCCGGCAACCACGACGCTGTTGCGGCAATCCACGCGTTCATGATCAGGGACGCGTGTTGTCGCTACCTGGCGGTAATCGTCCCCGATCATGAGCTATCGGCCGAGTGATCAGAGCCGACGGCCGGCGGCTGGGGCCGGGATGGCCGTGCCGGGTGGCCGTGCCGGGTGGCCGTGCCGGGTGGCCGTGCCGGGTGGCCGTGCCGGGTGGCCGTGCCGGGTGGCCGTGCCGGGTGGCCGTGCCGGGTGGCGACCAGACCGGGTGGCTAGGCGGGGCCGCGCGATTCTGCGGCCAGCTTGCCCTCGGCGAGCCGGACCAGCAGCTCGGTGCCGGCCGGTGCCTGCTCCGGCTGGCGTACCACCGCCCCGTCCGCACGCTGTACCACGGCGTATCCCCGGGCCAGCGTGGCCTGCGGAGACAGCGCTTGTACCCGGGCCAGGTTATGGCGAAGCTCGTCCGCGGCCCGGTCGAGCTGGTGGGTCAGGCCGCGGCGCGCGGCCCGGATCAGCTCATCGATCTCGTGCGCGAGCCGGTCGACCAGCGCGTTCGGGCGGGCCAGCACCGGCCGGTGCCGCAGCACGTCCAGCAGCGCCTGCTCCCGGTCAAGCCGACTGGTCAGGCTCCGCCGCAGCCGAGCCCGCAGGTCGGCGATCCGGCGCTGTTCCTCGCCGACGTCGGGCACGATCCGCTTGGCCGCGTCGGTTGGGGTCGAGGCGCGAACATCGGCAACGTAGTCGAGCAGCGGGCTGTCCTGCTCGTGCCCGATCGCGGAGACCACCGGCGTGACGCATGCGGCGACGGCTCGGATCAGCGCCTCGTCGGAGAACGGCAACAGGTCCTCGACCGAGCCGCCACCTCGGGCGATCACGATCACGTCGACCTCCGGATCGCGATCGAGCGCAGCCAGCGCCTTGCGGATCTCGCTAACCGCGTACGGACCTTGAACCGCGACCGCCTCGACCCGGAATCGGACCGCCGGCCAGCGCCGCCGAGCGTTGTCCAGTACGTCGCGCTCCGCTGCCGAGCCACGACCGCAGATCAGGCCCACCAGGCGCGGCAAGAACGGTGGCCGCATCTTGTGGGCGGGATCGAACACGCCTTCGGCGTGCAACATCCGGCGCAGCTGCTCGATCCGGGCCAGCAGTTCGCCGACCCCAAGCGGCCGGATCTGCTCGGCGACCAGTGACAGCTGCCCCCGCGGCACGAAGAACTCGGGCCGGGCGAACATGACGACCCGCTGGCCCTCGCCGATCGGCACCGCGGCCGCATCAAGCAGCCGTGCGCGGCAGGTCACCTGAAGCGAGACATCCGCATCCGGATCACGCAATGTCATGAATACGGTCGGTTGGCCGGGACGCCTGCTGATCTGAGTGATCTGCCCCTCTACCCAGATCCTGCCGAGCCTGGAGATCCACTGGCCGATCAGCCGGGCCACCGTGCGTACCGGTACCGGCTTGTCTGCCGAAGTTTCCAGCGCCATCGATCGCAGGCTACCGGCGTACGAAGATCGACAACTGGGACGCCACGTACCATGGGGCCCATGACTGCCAAGCCGACCCGCCGTGTCCTGCTGGCCGCGCCCCGTGGCTACTGCGCCGGAGTGGACCGGGCCGTGCAGACGGTCGAGAAGGCGCTGGACCTGTACGGCGCGCCGGTCTACGTGCGCAAGCAGATCGTGCACAACAAGCACGTAGTCCAGACGCTGGAAAAGCGCGGCGCGGTCTTCGTCGAGGAGACCGAGGAGGTGCCGGCCGGTGCGATAGTCATCTTCTCCGCGCACGGAGTCGCTCCGGTGGTGCACGCCGAGGCGCGCGAGCGGAGCCTGCGCGCCATCGACGCGACTTGCCCTCTGGTGACGAAGGTGCACAACGAAGCCAGACGGTTCGCCGCGGACGACTACGACATCCTGCTGATCGGGCACGAAGGCCACGAAGAGGTGATCGGCACCACCGGTGAGGCGCCCGAGCACATCCATCTCGTCGACGGCCCGGACGACGTCGAGAACATCACGGTCCGGGATGAGCGCAAGGTCGCCTGGCTGTCGCAGACCACGCTGTCGGTGGACGAGACCAACGCGACCGTCGCCAAACTGCGGGAACGATTTCCGCTACTGCTCGACCCGCCGAGCGACGACATCTGCTACGCCACGCAGAACCGCCAGGACGCGGTCAAACTCATGGCTCGCCAGTCCGATCTGGTGATCGTAGTCGGTTCGACGAACTCGTCGAACTCGGTCCGCCTGGTCGAGGTGGCGCTGAAGAACGGTGCGCAGGCCGCACACCTGGTCGATTCGGCCGAAGAGATCGACGAGGCGTGGCTGGACGGGGTCGACACCGTCGGAGTGACCAGCGGTGCCTCGGTGCCGGAGGACCTCGTCCATGGCGTGCTCGAATGGCTGGCCGAGCGCGGGTACGGCGAGCCGAATGAGGTCAGGGCCGCGCACGAGAGCCTGCTGTTTGCGCTGCCGCCCGAGCTGCGCCGGGACCTCCGCGGTGCAGCTGCGGCCGCTGAACGCTGAGCGTTCAGCGCCGTTGCGGGCCCGGCTAGCTGCCGGCTGCCTCGGGCAGCTCCACCAGTGAGTCGGTGGCCGAGGCCACCAGCTCCGGCGCCTGAACCTGCTTTGGCACCGTGGACAGCTGCGTCGGCGCGGCCAGCTCATCCGAGGTGACCTTGAGCTCGGTGAACCGCCGCGCCGTCACCAGAACCCGCGACTCCACCGAGGCGACCGTCTCGTTGAACGACTTCACCGCGCTCTCCAACTGGCCACCGAGCTTGTTCAGGTGGCGCCCCATGGTCGCCAGCCGGCCGTGCAGCTCCCGGCCGAGGTCGAACACCTTCTGCGCGTTGGCGGCCAGTGCCTCCTGCCGCCAGGCGTAGCCGACGGTACGCAGCAGCGCGATCAGGTTGCTCGGCGTGGCTAGCACGACGTTGCGCTCGAACGCGTACTCGAACAGCGCCGGCTCCTGCTCGAGCGCGGCCTGCAGGAACGCGTCGGCCGGCACGAACAGCACCACGAACTCCGGGCTCGGGGTGAACCGATCCCAGTACGCCTTCGCGGCCAGCGCGTCGACGTGATCCCGCAGGTGCCGTGCATGGGCGCGCAGCCTGGCGTCGCGCGTCGCGTCATCCTTCGCGTCCATCGCTTCGATGAACCCGGCAAACGGCACCTTCGCGTCGACCACGATCTGCTTACCGCCGGCCAGCCGGACGATCAGGTCCGGCCGCAGCACTCCGTCTGCGCCGGTCGAGGTCTCCTGCTCGGCGAAGTCGCAATGCTCGACCATCCCGGCGCTCTCCACTACCCGGCGCAGCTGCAGCTCGCCCCACTTGCCCCGAACCTGCGGGGCACGCAACGCCGTGACCAGCGACGCGGTCTCGGTGCGCAGCTGTTCCGAGGTGGCCTGCATCTGCTCGACCTGGGTGCGCAGCGCCGCGTATGCCGAGCTGCGGTCCTTCTCCACCGTGACCAGCTGGGTCTCTACCTTGCCGAGCGCCTCGGTCAGTGGCTTGACCAGGTGCTCGACTGCCTGCTTGCGCGCATCGAGATCGGCCGCGGCCGTCGTCCGCGCCTGCTGCATCCTGGTCTCGGCCAGCTGGAGGAATCGCCGTTGAGACTGGTCGAGCGCGTCGGCCGACAGCAACTTGAACTGTTCGGCCATCCGGGCCTGCGCTTCGGACAGCAGCTGCAGCTTCTCGGCGGCGCCGGTCTGCGCGTGCTCGAGCTCGGTCGCGAGGCGCGCAGCCTCGGCGCCGAACCGGCCCTTGGCCCACTGCACGCCTACGAACCCGCCGAGCCCCAAGCCGACCAGCAGCATGAACAGGGCGCTGATGTTCATGCTCAGCAGCCTGACACCGGAGCCCGACAGTTCCCGGTGCGACACGCGGAGTAGTCCAGAGTCGCCGAAATCGCGTTTCTAACTCTCCGCAGGGCCGCGCTACCCCGCCTCCCGGCGGGTGAGCAGGCCGAGCAGCTCCGGCTGCCGGCCGTACACCATCGCGCCGGCCAGATATCGGCCCAGCCACGCCATGACCAGCCCGTACCCGATCCCGCCCAGGTACACCGAAGCGGCCATGACCGGCCGATCCAGCCTGGTCAGCAGCGGCGCGGCGAGCAGCGGCAGCGACAGCAGCCAGGTGCTGGCCAGGCTGCCGATGACCACCACCCCGGCCAGGCAGCCTTGCCCGGTGTTACCTCCGCTGAACACGTTCGTCGTGCTCTCCGGCACCGGGAACGGCGCGAGCACGCTGGCGACGTTGCCGACCCCGAACGCGATGCCGAGCACCGCGCAAGCCAGCGCGAACGGTTCCAGCGCCGACCCAGCGGAGCCCGCGATGACGGCCAGCACCACCGCGATCACCAGCAGGATCGGCGCCCCGATCAGGGCGAGTGCCAGGTTACGGCCGGCGAAGTCGGCGCGGATGTCCCGAGGATCGCGCCAGGTCGCCACGTGCATCCAGGTGGCCGGGCCGTCGATGCCGAGCTGGTTGGCGGCCTGGAGCCCGATGATGCCGGCGGTCAGGCACACCACGTACACGCCGCTCGCACCGGCACCGTCCTGGCGCAGCAGCAGGAACGGCCCGATCCCGCCGAACAGCACCGCGGCCACCCAGGCCGAGCGGCGCCGCGGTTCGCGCCAGTTGTAGCGCAGTTCGCGAACCGCGACCGCGCCGGCCCGGCCGCCCGGATGCATGCGCTGTAGCCACGCTCGCCGCCCGGCGGGCCGAGCCGCACGCGCGGTGGACGCGTCCGTCGTCACCATCGCACCGGTCAGGGTGCGGCCCCACCACAGGAGCAGCAGCGCGACCGCCAGTGCGGCGCCGGCGAGCCCGGCGATCGCGAGGAGGTAGTGCCCGGCAGCGGCGTCGGCGGCTGCCCATGCCGCCATTCCGGGCGGTGCCCACCGAAGCACCGAGGCGGTCGAATGGACCAGATCGGCGGATCCGGACACGTACGCCGTCCCGAGCATCACCAGCTGCCCACTCCCGCCGATCAGTACCCCGACCAGCACGGCCAGATCCCGGCCGCGCCGGCTGCGAAGCACCCCGGACAGCGCTGAGGCGAGCGCCCTGGATACCGCGACACATAGCGCGACCTCCAGCGCGAGCGCGAGCAGCGCGATCACCATCGAGCCGGGTCCGGTGGACAGCCCGAACACGCTTCCGGCCAGCAACGCGGTAGTCGCGAGCGGTGCCAGCCCGGCGAACGCGCCTACGTAGAGGCCGGTGACCAGGGTTCGCGGTCGCAGCGGCAACGCCGCGAACCGGGCCGGGTCCAGCGTGTCGTCGGTACCGAACAGGCCGAGTGGAAAAATGATCCAGGCCAGCGTGACCGCGGTGAACACGACCACGCCTACGTCGGCGGCCAGCTCGGGATGATCCCGTAGCTCCAGCCAGCCGATCGTGGCCAGCGGCGTCATGGCCAGCGTGAACGCCGCCCCGACCGCGAAGCCGACCAGCCTGGCGGTGTCCTGCAAGCCGTTGGCGAGCAACCGGAGCTTCAGCCTGACGAAGATCCCAACCACGTCAGGCCGTCACCTCCCCGGTCGCCGGCTCCGACGATGCTCAGGAATGCCTGTTCGAGGGGCTGGCCGGCCTGTACCGACTCGAGCGGACCCTGGGCGACGATCTGGCCGCGGTGCATGACCGCGACCCAGTCGCATAGCCGCTCCACCAGCTCCATCACGTGGCTGGAGAACACGACGGTCGACCCCGACCTGGTGTACCTGGTGAGCACGTCCCTGATCACGCTCGCCGAGATGGGGTCTACGCCCTCGAACGGCTCGTCGAGGAACAGCGCGCGCGGGTTGTGCAGCAGCGCAGCGGCCAGGCCGACCTTCTTCCGCATCCCGGTGGAGTAGTCGACGACCAGCTTGTTGGCGGCCGAGTCCAGGTCGAACACCTCGAGGAGCTGCACGGCGCGCCGGTCCACCTCGGCAGCGGGCAGCCGGCGTAGCCGTCCGACGTAGCCGAGCAGCTCCAGTCCGGACAGCCGCTCGAACAACCGCAGACCTTCCGGCAGCACCCCGACCTCTGCCTTGACCGCGGCCGGATCCGGCCACGTCGGCCGGCCGATCACCTCGATCGTGCCGGCGTCCGGCCGGAGCAGTCCCGTGATCATCGATAGCGCGGTGGTCTTGCCGGCGCCGTTCGGCCCGACCAGCCCGCAGAACCGGCCGGCCGGCACGTCCAGGTCGATGCCGGCCACCGCGACCTGCGCGCCGAACCGCTTCCACAGTCCGCGAACGCGAACCGCCAAGCCGTCGGGGTCAGCACCGGTCGCCGGCTGGTTGGAGCCGTTTGCCGTGCTCACCGCACCTCCGAGCCGTCGGGTAGTCAGGCACGCTACCTCGTCCGGCGGCGCCGAGTCCGGCCACCCGGCGGCACCTAGACTGGTGCCCCGTGGCACTTCAGATCGGAATCGTCGGCCTCCCTAACGTCGGCAAGTCGACGCTGTTCAACGCGCTGACCAAGAACGACGTGCTGGCGGCCAACTACCCGTTCGCAACGCTCGAGCCGAACGTCGGTGTGGTTGGGGTGCCCGATCCGCGGCTGGCCACGCTGGCAGAGATCTTTTCCTCCGCGCGGGCGGTGCCCGCCACCGTGAGTTTCGTGGACATTGCGGGCCTCGCCCGGGGTGCGTCGGAGGGACAGGGGCTGGGCAACAAGTTCCTGGCCAACATTCGCGAGGCCGACGCGATCTGCCAGGTGATCCGGGTATTCACCGATCCGGACGTGGTCCACGTCGACGGCCGGGTGTCACCGAAGGACGACATCGAAACCGTCAACACCGAGCTGATCCTGGCCGACCTGCAAACGGTGGAGCGGGTCCTGCCCCGGCTGCAGAAGGAGGCCCGGCTGGCCAAGGGCAAAGATGCGGCGGTGGCCGCGGTCGAGCAGGCCGGAGAGGTGCTCGACTCCGGCCAGACGGTGTTCGGCGCCGGTCTTGATCCGGTGCCGCTGCGCGAGCTGCATCTACTCACCGCCAAGCCGTTCCTGTATGTCTTCAACCTGGACGACGAGGAACTCGGCAACGACGCGCTCAAGGACGAGCTGCGCGCGCTGATCGCGCCCGCCGAGGCCATCTTCCTGGATGCCAAGATCGAGTCGGAGCTCATCGAGCTGCCGGACTCCGAGGCCGCCGAGCTGCTGCGCGAACTGGGCCAGGAGGAGTCCGGGCTCAACCTGCTGGCCCGGGTCGGGTTCGACACACTCGGTCTGCAGACGTTCCTGACCGCCGGGCCGAAGCAGGCCCGGGCGTGGACCGTTCGTCGAGGTGCCACCGCGCTCGAGGCCGCCGGCGTGATCCACACCGACTTCCAGCGCGGCTTCATCAAGGCCGAGACGGTCTCCTACGACGAGTTGGTAGCAGCCGGCTCGATGGCCGCGGCCCGCGCCGCCGGCAAGGTCCGGATGGAGGGCAAGGACTACGTCATGCGCGACGGCGACGTCGTGGAGTTCCGCTTCAACGTGTCCTAGACCCGTTAGCGCAGGTCAGCGGCAGTTTACCTGTCGCTGGTCCGCGCCTGGTCCGCAGGAATCGGCAACGCCGTGACCATGAGCTCGCCGGCTGCCTGCCGGGTGCGATCCTCGGCGGTCGGCCACAAGTGCGCGTACGTGCCGAGCGTGGTGGTCGCCTTGGCATGCCCGAGCGCGCGGCTGCACCGTCACCACATCACAGCCGTATCTGCCGGCCGCCGGGCCGGGCCTGTGCCGGGTCATCGCCCGCAGTCGCGAGCATGCGGCGGCAACCGCGCTCGACACCGAGCGCCAGCGAGCCGGCGAATCGCCAAGCAGCTCGCGACCGAGACGGATCCGGCTGCACGTGACAGGCTGATCGACAGGCTCATTTCCGGCGAGGGGTGAGGCGCCGTGATCCAGTTCTGTCGTCCGTGCCGGTTCGGCCCGGTGCGGTTCACCCTCACCAAGCGTGGGGTAAGCCGCTCGGTGGGATTCGGGCCGCTGCGCTGGTCCCGCGGCGCGGACGGCCCAGCTGCGAAACGCCCAGAAGGTTGCCGCAGTCTCGTAATGGCGAGACGCTTTGGCGGTACTGCACGGGTCCTAACTGCAGTGGCAGATATTGGTTGCGGTCGACCGGTCTCGGTTCCGCGCTGCTGTCGCTGACCGACCCCAGGAGGTTGTGATGCGAGTCGCGTTGGCCGCCGGTGCGGTGAGCCTGCTTGGGCGGCTCCTCGGAAATCCCGAGCGCGAGGGCGGCGGGTCCGGCGGAGATGATTATGTCTTCTGGTGGGCTGTGGTTTTGCTGATCGCGTTGGCACTTGCGGCGACGGTCGTCGTGATCGTCGCGCTCCGCCGCGGGCAAGATCCACCGCAGCAAGACCACCGGCTTGAGACGCCCGAGGCGGACCTAGCTCCTGGTTCGTCGCAATCCGGGTCCGGCCAGGCCTCTGGGGACCCCAAGGTACGCGGGCCGGGCTCGGAGTCCCTTGCCGTCTCCATCTCCTGAATCGTCCGGTTACTGAGCAAATCGGCAAGCGACCCCAGGACCACGACCCGGATCCTGGGGGTCGCTGCACTCGGCCGGCGGCGTGTGCCGATCAGGGTTGTCATCGCGCAGGGCGCCGCCAGCCGGCGCCCGTCTGCCGGACGTACGCCGACACCGCGTCGTCGAGGGTCGGGAAGAAGTGCGCGGGGTCGATCGTACGGGTCAGCTCGTAGCGCTCGATCTTTTCCCGCACTGGATCCTTCATCTCGGCGAACACCAGCGACATCCCGCGCTCGTTCAGCCAGGTGTCCAGCTCCTGCAGCATGTCCGAGGCGGTGGTGTCCACGTCGGTGACCGGCTCGGCAGCGATGACGACCCACCGCAAGCCGGGCCGGTCCTGGGCCATTGCCCGGACTGTCTCACCGAACATCCGCGCGTTTGCGAAGATCAGGGGGGCGTCGAAGCGGTAGACGACGAGGCCCGGCAGCAGCTCCGCGTCGGGGTAGCTGGCGGTGTCGTGCAGCCCGGCGAGACCCTCGACCCGCCCCAGCTCGGCCTGGTGGGGCCACCAGGTGCGGCGGAACACGTTAAGGATCGACAGCGCGATCGCGAGCAGGATGCCGGGCAGCACACCCAGCAGCGCCACGCCCAGGAAGGCGATCGTCGAGAGCGCGAACTCCATGCGGCGCTGCTGCCACAGCCGTCGCGTCGCAGGAATGTCGGCGAGTGAGAGAGCCGCCGCGATGACGACGGCGCCGAGCGCCGGCTGCGGGACGTTCTTCATCAGCGACGTCGCGAACATCAGCACGAAGGTGATCACGACGGCACCCACGACACCGGTCAGCTGCGAACGCGACCCAGCCTGTTCCGAGACGGCCGTGCGGGATCCACTGGTGCTCACCGGGAAGCCTTGGAAGAAGCCCGCCGCGATGTTCGCCGCGCCGATGCCGACCATCTCTTGGTTGCCGCGCACCTGCTCCCCGCGACGGGCCGCGAACGACGACGCGGTGGACATCGTGTCCGCCAGCGCGACTACTGCGATGGCCATCGCCCCGACGAACAGCGGCGGGACGTCGGACCAGGCGACTGTCGGGACCGTGAACGGCGGGAACCCTTGGGGCAGCACGCCGACCGTGGCCACCCCGTGCGCCGTGAGGTCGAAGACGTTGACGGCGGTCGCCGCCAGGACCACCGCGACCAATACGGCCGGCACAATCGGCAGCAACTGCTTCATCAGAAGGATCAACACCAGGCAGGAGACGCCCAGGACGGCGGCCGTCGCGTTCACCTCACCGTTTGCGAGCCCGGAGACGAACGCGCGGGTCTCGTCGATGAGGCCGTCGGCGTCGACGGAGAACCCCAGCAGCTTGGGCAGCTGGCTGACCACGATCGTGAGGGCCAGCCCGTTCATGTAGCCGATCTGGGTCGGCCGGGAGAGCAGGTCGGCGACGAAACCGAACCGTGCCAGGCCCGCCACGGTCATGATGAGCCCGACGAGCAGGGCGAGCACTGACGCCAGGGCCACCGCCCGTGCGGGATCACCTCCTGCCAGAAGCAGCGGTGCAATGGTCGCCGCAATCATCGGACCGAGCGACGAGTCCGGGCCGAGCACGAGGACCCGCGACGGCCCGAAGACCGCGTAGCCGAGCAGGCACAGGATCGACGTGTACAGGCCGGTGACCGCCGGCAGACCCGCCAGCTCGGCGTACGCCATGCCTTGGGGGACCAGGAGGGCCGACAGCACGAGTCCGGCCACCAAGTCCCGCGGCAGCCACTCGCGCTGGTACGAGGTGACCAGAGTCAACCCTGGTACGTACCGCCGAATGAGGCTCCCCCGCCGGGCTGCTGGCTGCGCGGCTTGTGTCATCGGCGGCCAGACTAGCGGCGCCCGGGCCGCCCCACGTCCGGTCCCGGTGCCATGTCCAAGGTGCCCGGGGACGCGGCGTCGCTGTCGGCCCCACGCGCGATCCGGATGAGCATGCGAATGCCCTCGGTCACGGTCGCCGGCTGGGCGGCCGAGGGCGAGGCGCCGGGGTGGCGCGGGGCGAGCCGCACGCGCAGGGCGTGGCGGTGGGTGACGAAGGTCAGCGGTGGGTCGAGCACGAGCGCCTCGCCGTCGATGCCGGCCGGGACGGGGCCGGCAGCGCCCACCTGGAATGTGGCGGCGGACCAATGCCGCCACAGCCGACGGCCGCCGCGTCGACCGGAGCGAGCGGCGGAGAGCAAGGCGATACCCAGCATCCCTTCATCGATGCGCGGCCGGGTGCCGGACCCGATCAGACGCCCGAGCCGGTAGATGTTGTTGGAGACCAGGATCACGACGGCTCCTTCGTGGGACCGGCCGTCGGGTCCGGACCACCTAAGCGGGATGGAGGCGCCGGAAGGCTGGGCGCCGAGCAGGTCCGGGACG
>DATAFN010000023.1:0-1858 GCA_036257435.1 Actinomycetes bacterium | reverse complement strand
GGGCGAGCACCGCGCGCCGCTTCGGACCACGAACCTCGACCGCCACGCCGGCAACAGTCAGCCGCAGCGGCCCGAGCACCTCCACCCGCACCGGCGGCGGCGGATCCCCAACCGCCATCGCGCACCCCCGGTGAACTCCCTGCCCGCGTCCAGGACGCAGCGCGCGGAGCTTTCCAGCGCTGTCAGCGGCAAGCAAGCCGCTGCCAGTGCCGCGAAAGGCCCCGCGTCCAGTCTCGCGTGGTGACCGGTAAGCAGCCGGCCGTACCGAAAGGAGACTACAGATGGACCACAGCAAGGTGAGCGAGTTCCTCGGGCAGTTCGTGACCGACCTGGCAGCCACCGAGGCGGCCGGCTCGGTGGTGGTCGGCCACCGGCTGGGGCTGTACCGCGCGCTCGCGCAAGGCCCCGCCACCCCTGAGCAGTTCGCCGAGCGCACCGGATGCCACCCGCGCTATCTCACCGAGTGGCTGCGCGGGCAGGCCGCCGGCGGCTACGCCCACTATGACCCGGCGACCGGCGAGTTCTCGCTGACCGAGGAGCAAGCCTTCTGCCTGGCCGACCCGAACGGCCCCAACGTGCCGGCCGCGTTCCTGCTGGCCCTGGGCCTGCTGCGGGCCGAGCCGCGCATCACCGAGGCGTTCCGCACCGGTGCCGGAGTCGGCTGGCACGAGCACGACGAGGGCGTCTTCATCGGATGCGACGCGTTCTACCGGCCCGGGTATGTGGCCGAGCTGGTTCCGAGCTGGATCCCGGCGCTGGAGGGGGTCGACGCGAAGCTGACCGCCGGCGCCCGAGTGGCCGACGTCGGCTGCGGTCTGGGCTCCTCGTCGGTGCTGATCGCGCAGGCGTACCCGCGCACCACCGTGGTCGGCTCGGACTACCACCTCGAGTCGATCGAGCTGGCGCGCAAGCAGGCCGCCGAGGCCGGGGTCAGCGACCGAGTCAGCTTCGAGGTGGCCAGCGCGCAGACCTTCACCGGCAGCGGCTACGACCTGGTGACCATGCTCGACTGCCTGCACGACTTGGGCGACCCGCTCGGGGCGGCCCGGCGGGTGCGGGAGGCGCTGGCCCCGGACGGCACGTGGCTGCTGGTGGAGCCGTACGCGGCCGACGCGGTCGAGGACAACTTCAACCCGGTGGGACGGGTGTACTACAGCGGCTCGACCTTCCTGTGCGTGCCCAACGCGCTGTCCCAGTCGGGCGGCTACGCCCTGGGCGCGCAGGCTGGTGAGGCCGCGACCCGAGAGTTGATCGCCAAGGCCGGCTTCACCCGCTTCCGGCGGGCCGCGCAGACCCCGTTCAACCTGGTCTACGAGATCCGGCCGTAGCAGCTGCGGCGGCGGTCGTGACTCCCACGACCGCCGGTCCCCGGCCGCGGGTCGGGGAGGAGGAGTTGCCGGCGATCTGCTCGGCTCGCTACACGCCGACCAGCGGGCCAAAGCGGTGCTGCGTGGGGCGTGACCCCGTCGTCGATCTCGCGCCGACTGCCCGCGCAGCATCCGGCCCGGTAGAGTGACCAACCGCAGGGATAGCTCGGAGGCAGTGATGTTCGAGCTTGCCGTCTGCGCCGAGATGGTCTTCCTCGAATCGCCGTTCGACGAGCGGGTCCGGCGCATCGCCGAACTCGGCTTCCAGGTCGAGATCTGGGACTGGACGCGGAAGGACGTCGACGCGCTCGTGCGGACCGGGGCCACGTTCTCGTCGATGACGGGCTACGTCACCGGCACGCTCGCCGACGAGGATGGCGCGCACGAGCTCCTCCGGACGGCGGAGCAGTCCCTTGCGGTCGCCGAGCGCCTCGGCTGCCCGCGGCTGAACCTGCACGGCACCGGGCTTGACGACCGGGGGCTGCCGGTGA
>DATAFN010000295.1:0-2688 GCA_036257435.1 Actinomycetes bacterium | reverse complement strand
GGCCGGCAGCCCGGGTATCCCGCCGCAGCCGCTGCTGTTCGACCAGCCGGATTAGACCGCCTCGGGCCGGACCTTACCGGTCTGGAGCGGCGGTTTCGATCATGGTGACCACCGCCGCAAGGGCACGACCTGGTTACAGCGCGTTGTGACGGTGCGTGCCGCTCGCCTAGACTCCGCCGAAACCGCGCAGCTAGCTGCGACCGTAATGATCTATCCGCAGGGTGGCGGCACTCGCGGTATTACCGAAAGGAACGTGTCGGCGTGAATCTCGCGCAGAGCTCGGGTGGTGGCGGCGCTCTCGGCATCCTGCTGCCGCTCGCCCTGATGTTCGGGATCTTCTACTTCCTGATCATTCGCCCGGCGCGCAATCGGCAGCGGCAGGCAGTGCAGGTGCAGAGCTCGCTCTCGCCCGGCGTCGAGGTCATGACCACGGCCGGGCTCTTTGCGAGGGTGTCGTCCGTTGAGGATGATGTCGTCGTGCTCGAGGTGGCACCGGGTGTGCATAGCCGGTACGCCAAGCAGGCCATCATGCGTGTGATCACGCCGGATGCCGGCCTAGAACACGCCGACAGCCGGATCGAGCAGACCGGCCCGCGCACCGACGACAACGACCCGAATACGTAACCAATCGCGGCACCGCCCCCCAACGGCGGCGCAGCGGCAGGAGCACGGATCGCCCGGCGGTCCCAGCCCGGTAGGCGGGATGGGACCGCACAGGCGTGAGTAGACCCCCGGATGTTCCCGCTATCCGGGCCAGAACAGGAGAGACGACACGGTGGCTGCACCTCCGACCCCCCGACCGCGGCCGTGGCGGCCGATCATCGCGCTCTTTGCAGTGATCGCGGCCATGTACGGCGGGATCCTCTTGCTCGGCGACCACGGGCCGGCTACCCCTCGACTCGGCTTGGACCTTCGTGGCGGGACCAGCGTTACCTTGACCGCGCGGTCGCAGGACGGCGGATCGGTGAGCTCGTCGGCGTTGAACCAGGCGCTGGATATCATCCGAGCCCGCGTCAACGGCAAGGGCGTGGCCGAGGCCGAGGTCGTCAAGCAGGGCAACAACAACATCGTCGTGTCGATCCCGGGTTCCGTGGAGAACACCGAGGGCATCGGCACCACCGCGCTGCTGCGGTTCCGGCCAGTCCTGCAATCTCAGCCGGCCGGTCCGGCGGTCCAGCCAACGCCGAATCCCAGCGGCAGCCCGAGCGGATCCCCGTCTGCCCAGCCGAACGGTTCGGTGAGTCCGAGCGCCAGCCCGAGCGCCACGGACGGTGCGACGAACAGCGGGCGGGTGATGAGCGACGCGCTCCGGCAGGACCAGAGCCCGAGCAGCACCCCGACCTCGTCCGCCAGCCCGAGTGGCAGCCCGACCGCGAGCCCGTCCGGAAGTTCGGCACCGGGCACGGAACAGCCGGGTGGCACGGAGCTCACCCCGGCGGTCCAGCGGGCATTCGAGCAGCTGGACTGCAGCAACCAGGCCAACCGCACCGGCCGGGGCGTCGTGGAGCCGGCCGACCAGCTGCTGCTCGCGTGTGACCAGGACGGCACCTTCAAGTACATCCTCGGCCCGACCGCGGTCGAGGGCACCCACATCACCAGCGCGAACGCCGGCCTGCCGGCCTCCGGCGGGGTGGGTCAGTGGCAGGTCAATCTCACGTTCGACGACACCGGCACCAGGCAGTTCGCGGACATCACCACCACGGCATCGGCGGCGCAACCGCCGCAGAACCAGGTCGCGATCGTGCTCGACGGCGTGGTGGTGTCCGCGCCGGTGCCGAACGGCCCGATCACCGGCGGCCAGGCGGAGATCACCGGAAGCTTCACCCAGCGGGAGGCGCAGAACCTGGCCGACGTGCTGCGGTACGGTGCGCTGCCGCTGGCCTTCACCCAGTCCGACGTCAGCACGATCTCCCCGACGCTCGGTAACGACCAGCTGGTCGGCGGCCTCCTGGCCGGCGCGATCGGGCTCGCCTTGGTCATGCTGTTCTGCCTGGTGTACTACCGCGGTCTGGGCCTGGTTGCGATCGCGAGCCTAGGCGTGGCCGCGCTGTTGACCTACGGGGCGGTCGTCCTACTCGGCGAGTGGCAGGGCTTCACGCTGACGCTGGCCGGTATCGCCGGTCTGATCGTGGCGATCGGCATCACCGCCGACTCGTTCGTGGTGTTCTTCGAACGACTACGCGACGAGGTGCGCGAGGGCCGCAGCCTGCGGACCGCGGTTGAGCAGGGCTGGGGCCGGGCCAGACGCACGATCCTGGTGGCGGACACCGTGTCCCTGCTGGCAGCCGTGTTCCTCTACTACTTCGCGGTCGGCGGAGTTCGCGGTTTCGCGTTCACGCTCGGCCTGACGACGATTATCGACGTGATCGTGGTGTTCCTGTTCACCAAGCCACTCATCACTGTCCTGGCCAGGACCAAGTTCTACGGTGGCGGCCATCGCTGGTCCGGCCTCGACCCGGTCCGCCTCGGTGCCCGTCCCCCCGCCGCCGCTCCCGCGACGATCGTCGCCCGCCGCGCCGCGGGCGTGAAGGAGGCCTGATGTCCCGCCTGGGCGAGCTGAGCGGCAAGCTGTACCGGGGCGAGGTCTCCTACGACTTCGTCGGCCGAGCCAAGCTCTGGTATCTGGTATCGGGGATACTGATCGCGATCTCCGCGGTATCCCTGTTCACCCGCGGCCTCGAACTCGGC
>DATAFN010000270.1:0-2386 GCA_036257435.1 Actinomycetes bacterium | reverse complement strand
TGCTCACCGTCGCGGTGTCGGTGTCCTCCGGAGTGGACTACGTCGGCTCCCGGATCGGCTTCGTCCACGACCACACCGTCTCGGTGGCGATCGGCATCGTGGCGATCCTCACCCTGATGAACCTGCGCGGGGTCCGCGAGTCCGGCACCGCGTTCGCGATCCCCACGTACGCCTTCATGTTCGGCGTGTTCGCCATGATCGGGTGGGGCTTCACCAGGATCGGGCTGTTCGGAGACGAGCTGCAGGCGCCCTCGGCCGGCTACCAGGTGTTGCCGCACGAGGGGTACGAGACGCTGGGCGGGCTGGCGCTGGCGTTCCTGGTGCTGCGCGCGTTCTCCTCCGGCTGTGCCGCGCTCACCGGAGTGGAGGCGATCAGCAATGGGGTGCCGGCCTTCCGCAAGCCGAAGAGCCAGAACGCGGCGACCACGCTGCTGATGCTCGGCCTGATCTCGGTCACCATGTTCGGCGGCGTGCTCGCCCTCGGCCGGATCTCCGACGTGCGGTTCGCCGAGAACCCGGAGCATCTGATCGGCCCGGACGGCGCCCCCGCGACGGTGCAGGACCCGATCATCGCCCAGGTCGCGTCCGCGGTGTTCGGCCACGACTCGCTCGGCTTCACGTTCGTTACCGCGGCTACCGCGCTGATCCTGTTCCTGGCCGCGAACACCGCGTTCAACGGCTTTCCGGTGCTCGGCTCGATCCTCGCCAGGGACGGCTACCTGCCCCGGCAGCTGCACACGCGCGGCGACCGGCTGGCGTTCAGCAACGGCATCATCCTGCTGGCCGGGTTCGCGTGCCTGCTCATCTACGCCTTCCAGGCAGACGTAACCAGGCTGATCCAGCTGTACATCATCGGCGTGTTCGTCTCGTTCACGCTCAGTCAGACCGGCATGGTCCGGCACTGGACCCGGTTGCTGCGTACCGAGCAGGACCCGACCCGCCGTCGGCAGATGATGCGGTCCCGGGTCATCAACGCGATCGGCCTGGCCTGCACCGGGCTGGTGCTGGTCATCGTGCTGGTCACGAAGTTCACCAAGGGCGCCTGGATCGTCTGCGTGGCCATGCCGATCATCTTCATGACCATGCGCGCGATCAAGCGTCACTACGACCGGGTGCGGGCCGAGCTCGCCGTGGACGAGACCGACGACGAGGCCATGTTGCCGGCCCGCAACCACGGCATCGTGCTGGTATCGAAGATCCACAAGCCGACGTTGCGCGCGCTCACCTACGCCAGGGCAAGCCGGCCGAGCTCGCTGGAGGCGGTCACCGTCAACGTGGATCCGGAAGAGACCAGGGCGCTGCAGGCGGAATGGGACCGCCGGGACATTCCGGTACCGCTCAAGGTGCTCGACTCGCCGTTCCGCGAGGTGACCCGGCCGATCGTCGACTACGTGAAGTCGATCCGGCGGTCCAGCCCGCGCGACGTGATCACCGTGTATATCCCGGAGTACGTGGTCGGCCGCTGGTGGGAGCAACTGCTGCACAACCAGAGCGCGCTACGGCTCAAGGGGCGGCTGCTGTTCACACCCGGCGTGATGGTGACCAACGTGCCGTTCCAGCTGCGCTCGTCCGAACTCGCGGCGAACCGCCCGGAGGCGCCGGCGCCCGGGTCGGTCCGGCGTGGTGGTGAGCAACGATCCAACGAGGCGCGATCCGGCGCCGGACGGAAGGACGCCGGCGGGCGCTAGCCGCGGCGGTCGGTGGCGGCGACGGCAAGCCCGCTGAGCGCATCGGCGGCTTCCGGCTCGATCGCGCTGCCGTCGAGGGCGGCCAAGGCCTGTTCGGTGCGCATCTCGATCATTTGCTCCACTTCGGCGACCGCACCGGTCCGGGTGAGGATCGCGCGCAACCGGTCGATCCCGTCCGGTCCGAGTGAGCGATCGCCGAGCCCGCGGTCGAGCGCGTCCCGGGCCGGGTCGTCGGCGCGCTGGTAAGCGAGCGCGACCAGTACCGTCTGCTTGCCTTCGCGTAGGTCGTCGCCGGCCGGCTTGCCGGTCTCAGCCGGATCCCCGAACACCCCGAGGATGTCGTCCCTGAGCTGGAACGCCTCACCCAGCGGCAACCCGTAGCCGGTGTACGCGGCCAGGCAGGCGGCATCGGCGCCGGCAAGTAGACCGCCGACATGAAGCGGGCGCTCGATCGTGTACTTCGCGGACTTGTAGCGCACCACCCGCAGCGCGCTCTGCAGGCCGCGGCCGCCACGGTGCTGGCCGAGCACGTCGAGGAACTGGCCGGCCATCACCTCGGTGCGCATCAGCTGGAAGACCGGCTTGGCACGAAACAGCGCGGCCGGCGGCAGCCCGCTCTGCTCGATCATCTCGTCGCACCAGGACAGGCACAGATCGCCAAGGATGATCGCGGTGGCGCCGCCGAACGCCTCCGGGTC
>DATAFN010000224.1:0-9988 GCA_036257435.1 Actinomycetes bacterium | reverse complement strand
CGGGTGACCGGTCCGCGGGAGGTGGACGCATCCCGCGGACCGGTCACATCGAACTACCCGGTGATCCGGCCGGCAATGGGCGGCCGGATCGCATCTGCTACTGGTTCGCCTCGTAGGCCGCCTTCACCGCCTCAGCGAACTTCTGCGAGTTACCGTCGGAGACGAAGTCGCCCAGAGCGGTTTCGATCTCCGCCTTCCATGCGTTGTTCGCCACCGCACCGTGCGTCAGCGAGCCGACGATCTGCTCGCTCGGGTTGGACCAGTCCTGCAACGGCATCGCCGAGTAGTCGGTGTACTTGCTGGAGTCAGCGTCGGTACGGGCTGGGATCGAGCCCTTGATCGGGTTGAAGACGTCCTGGCCTTCCTTGGATCCGGCCAGCCGCAGCCAGGCAACCGCGGCATCGCGGTGCTTAGCACCGACCGGCAGCGTGAAGCTGTCGGACAGGAAGTTGAACACGCCCTCGGTGCCCGGCGACGTAGTCACGTTGTACTGGTCCTGGTACGCCAGGTTCTTCGCGGTCGCGAAGTACGTGTTCGCCCAGTCCCCCATCACGTTGTAGGCCGCGTCACCGTCGATGACCGGGTCGAGCGCCGGCTGCCAGTCGGCGGCCGCTTCGTCGATGTTGGTGTGCTTGAGCACCTCGGTGAACATGTCCAGCGCGCTGATCACCTCGGCCGAGGTCCAGTCGGTCTGGCCGGTCCACAGCCCGTTGTACGCGTCCGCTCCGAGCTCGCCGAGCAGCACATTCTCGAACAGGTGCTCCTGGGTCCACAGCGGGCCGATGGTCAGCGCGGTCTTGTCTGCTGCCTCCAGCGTTGCCGCCTGGTCGAGGAACTCGCTCCACGTCTTCGCCGGCGCCGCGATGCCGGCGTCCTCGAGGACTGCCGGGTTGTACCACATCAGGTTGGACCGGTGGATGTTCACCGGCACCGAGTAGATCTTCCCGTCAACCGTGATCATGTCCAGCAACCGCTGCGGGAAGACCTCCCGCCAGCCCTCCTGGTCGTAGAGCGCGGTAATGTCCTCGACCTTGCCCGCCTGGATGTCCGCGAGCAGCTCGGCACCGGCGTGCCGCTGGTAGGAGTCCGGTGGGTCGTTGGTCTGGAGCCTGGTGGCCAGTGCGGCCTGGGCGTTGGTGCCCGCGCCACCGGCGACCACTGCGTCGATGATGTTCACGCTCGGGTTCTCTTGCTTGAACAGGTCGAGCAGTGCTTGCTTGCCCTCCGAGTCCCCCGGCCCGGTCCACCAGGAGAAGAACTCGAAGTCGCCGCTGACCGGACCGGTGCCGGACGCGGCTGGCGGGTTGCCCTCGTCGTCGTCTCCTCCGCAGGCCGCGACCGCGAACAGCGCGGCGGCCAAGGTCAGCGCGAGGAAGCCCGTACGACTTCTCCGCATGACACCTCCCTGGATGAAGCCGTCCGAGCCCCGCCCAGACGGCATAGCCGGTGCGGCAGGTGGTCAATCTCGATCGAGACCCGGCCGCATCTGGACGCACCCTTTACCCGCCGTACCGGTTCTGTCAATAATCCCGTGATATCCGTGACCAACTCGGTAGCGAGCGCCGATGCCCTCGTCACGTCACGACACAATCCCGGTGTCTTGCCGCCAGGTTATGTCAGTCTTTGACAGAACTGGTCGGCTAGTGTCACGATCCTCCACCGTGGGCGCGGTTGACCTCTGGAGCCCCGACGGCCTCAACGGGAATGCCCGCAGGGTCGCCGAGGCGCTGCGGGCGCGGGGGCCGTCGACGCGTGCCCAGCTGGCCCGGGCCACCCACCTGTCCAGACCGACCGTCTCGACCACGATCACCGAGCTGACCGGGGCCGGGATCGCTGCCGAACTCGCCCCCGGACAGGACGGTCAGAGCGGCCTCACCGGCAACGCGGCCGTGGGCGGCGCGGATGGCGTGAGCCCGCAGCGGTCCAGCGGCGGCCGGCCGGCCGGGGTGGTCCGGCTCACCCGGCGGGCCGGCCTGGCCATCGGCGTGGACGTCGGCCGACGGCACATCCGGGTCGCGGTCGCCGACGTCGGGCACGAGATCATGCTCGAGGGCGGCGCCCGGCTCGACGAGGACGCCGACGAGGCTCCGAAACCCGTGCTCGACCGCGCGGCCAGCATGATCGAGGCCGCGCTGGCCACCATCGGTGCTGAGCGCTCCGAGGTGGTCGGGGTCGGGATGGGCGTCCCGGCGCCGATGACGCTGGACGGTCGGATCGGCGCGCCCCGGCTGCTTCCGGGCTGGGGCGGGCTGTCACCGGGCGAGGAGCTCGGCGCGCGCCTGGGCATTCCGGTACTGGTGAACAACGACGCGAACCTCGGCGCTCTCGGCGAGTTCCACTGGGGGGCGGGCCGGCGCGCATCGGTGCTGGTCTACATCAAGCTGGCTACCGGCATCGGCGCCGGCATCGTGCTGGACGGGCAGCTGTTCCGCGGCAGCGCGGGCACTGCAGGCGAGCTCGGCCACATCACGATCGACGCCCGTGGACCGGTATGCCGGTGCGGAAACCGCGGGTGTGTGGAGCTGGCCGCCGGCGGTCGGGCCCTGGTCGCCCAGGCGCGCCTGACCTACCCGGAACTGGCCGACGTGTCCGATCTGGTCGCGATGGCGAACTCCGGCGACCCGGGCTGCCGCCGACTGCTGACGGACGCCGGAACTCAGATCGGTCTGGCGTTGTCGGGGCTGGTCAACCTGATCAACCCGGAGCGCATCATTCTTGGTGGCGAGCTCGGTAACGCCGCGGACCTGATGCTGGAGCCGCTTCGCCGCGGGCTGTCCGAATCGGCGATGCCGGCGGCGGTGGAAACCGTCACCCTGCTGCCGGGCGAACTCGGTGATCGTGCCGCCGCGCTCGGCGGCGTGCTGCTCGTCATGCGATCGCCGGTAGGTGCGCGCTAGCACCGGCCGCGATACGCCGGGTCCCCGTGGTCAGCCGGCGGGGTGTCCGCCCGCCACGGGGACGTCGTCGGCCGCCCCCCGCCCCGGTGGTCACGCAGTGGGTGACCGCGTGACCACGGAGCAGGAATGGCGCAATCAGGACGCGGTAATCCGGACGTCATCGACACCGGCCTCGATAAGGCTCGCCGTCGCTGCGTCAGCCGTGTCGATCAGGATCCGTACGGTCTGACCGGCATGACCGGAGATGTTGGCCGACGCCGACCCCCAGGCACCGGCCCGTGTGGTGGCCGAGCCGAGCTGGTTGAGGACCGTCGTCGTGGTGTTGCCAACAACCCTGACCCGGAGGTAGTCCGCGCTGGTGGCATTGTTCAGATGGGCCAGATACCAGGAGAACGACAGCGTGATCGTGCCGCTGGATGGCAGCGTGATCGCCGGTGACCGAACGCTGGTCACGCCACCGTCGACATCGTTAGCGCCCGCGCTGGCGCCCGCCAACGGCCCGGTGACCAGGTCGTTCACGCCGCTGACCGTGGTGCCGAGCTGCAGCACCACGCCGGAGCTGGTCTGCTCTGGATTCCCCCGGGCCCACTGACCGGTCGTCGCGGTGTCGGTACCGCTCGGGTTGGTGGTCCAGCCGGTCGCGGTCTCGAAGTTGTCGAAGAACACCGTGGTGCCCGGCGGGGCAGCAGCACCGGTGAACAGCAGTAGATTCGGCGAACCGGTGCCGGGGTTGCTGACGACGCCGGAGGTGGCGTTGTTCACCAGGGCATTGCGGACGGTCGCCGGGCTGGCGCTCGGGTTGTCCGCCAGGAACAGCGCGGCCGCGCCGGCTACGTGCGGCGTGGCCATCGAGGTGCCGCTGATCGTGTTGGTCGCCGTGTCGGAAGTGTTCCACGACGAGGTGATGTTCTGGCCCGGGGCGAAGATGTCCAGGCAGGTGCCGAAGTTGGAGAACGAAGCCCGCGCGTCGGTGATGGTCGTCGCACCGACCGTGATGGCCGCCCCGACTCGGGCCGGCGAGAAGTTGCACGCGTTCGCGTTGCTGTTTCCGGCCGCGATCGCGTAGGTGACACCGTCGTTGATGGAGTTGACGACCGCGGTGTCGATCGAGCTGTTCGCGCCGCCGCCGAGGCTCATGTTGGCCACCGCCGGCTGCCCGGCGCTGTGGTTGCCGGTCACGTAGTCGAGACCGGCGACGATCTGCGCGGTGGTGCCGCTACCCGAGCAGTTCAGCACCCGCACCGCCCGCAGCGAGACCGCCTTGGCCACGCCGTACTGGGAGCCGCCGACGGTGCCGGCCACGTGCGTGCCGTGCCCGTGGCAGTCGTCCGCGCTACCGCCATCGATCGCATCGAACCCGGACGTGGCTCGGCCACCGAACGTGGTGTGCGAGAACCGGATGCCGGTGTCGATGATGTACGCGGTCACGCCCGCGCCCGCGGTGTCGTCGTAGCTGTAGCTGTTGTTCAGCGGGAGGTTGCGCTGGTCGATCCGGTCCAGCCCCCAGGACGGCGGGTTCGGCTGGGTGGCCGCAAGGTGGACGACCTGGTCCGCCTCGACGTAAGCCACGGCCGGGTTCGCGGCCAGCTTCTTCGCCTGGGCCTCGGTCATCTTCGCCGAGAAGCCGTGCAGCGCGTACCGGTAGGTGAAGCCGATCTTGCCCGAGTAGCTTCGGGCCAGCGAGGCGGCGGTCGCCGAGATCCCCTGCGCGCGGAGCGCCGCGGTGTCCTTCAGCACCACGACGTAGCTACCGGGAATCGCGGTCTTACTGTTCGCATGCCGGATGGTGCCGTCAGCCGCCGTCGCTGACGCCACCGATGCGCCGACGGCACCGGCAGCTGCCAGCACCGCGACGACAGTTGTGAGCACGGCTAATCGAAGCCGTGGCATCGGCGTGTGCATGATGGGGCCCTCCGATCTGAACGCCGAGCCGGCGCAACGCTTGTGGCGAGCGCCGGTTTATGCCGATTGCGCCCTGATTTTCCTGCCGATTGAGTAGTCAGTTGCCTACTGTCGGTAACGGTGCGCTTCCCAGATCTTGGACCACTTCGGCCGTCTCTGCAATAGGCGCCGGCGGTATCCGGCGCGAATATGGCGGGCACTCCGCTCGCTGGGCTGCCGGCCTGGTCGGCGGTTCCGGCGCGCCGCCGGATCGGCTAGACGCCGCCGGCGGTGGTGGCGCCGTACCGGCGCATTTCCTCCTCCAGGTCAAGCTGCCCAATTCGCTTGCGCGCGGACAGCGCCCCTTCGTCGAGCAGATCCGCCGGAACCACCCAGGCAACCTCGAACTCCAGCCCGTCCGGATCGCGGGCGTACAGGCTCTTGGTGGTGCCGTGGTCACTGGCGCCGACCAGCGCGCCATGCTCGGCCAGCAGCGTACGCAACCGGTCGAGCTCGGCCAGCGTGTCCACCTCCCAGGCCAAGTGGTACAGCCCGACGGTGGCCCGACCGGCCGCGGACGGGCCTGCGGCCGGGCCGATCTCGAACAACCCGAGATCATGGTCGTTCGTCGAGTCAGGCGCCTGCAGGAATGCCGCGCCGCTGAACCCCTCGGGGCTCATGTCCACCCGGCGGAAGCCGAGCACGTCGACGTAGAACTCGACGCTACGGGCCATGTCGCGGACGAACAGCACCGCGTGGTTGAGGCGGGTGATCGGCATGACCGGCGTCCTTTCGTGCGCCCCGAGACAGCTCGCGGCCGCCCCGGTACGACTGATCGGCTCTAATCTACGTGGCGGCCGCGGCACCGATTCGGGCGCGGTCTTGACGAAACCGCCGGCCCGACGCTGCGATGGGCGGATGAGCGCTAATGCCCGCATCGCCGAGCCGGACGAGGCCATCTCCTTCGAGGAGCTCGGACTGGCCGCCCGCAACCATGGTTTTCCGCTGGAGGCGTTGCGCTACGACGTGACCCCGGTCGGGCTGCACTACCTGCTCACCCACTACGACATCCCGGCGGTGGACCCGGGCAGCTGGCGGCTGCGGGTCGACGGGCACGTCGAGCAGCCGATCACAGTGCGGCTCGACGAGCTGCGCGAGCTGCCGCGCGCCAGCCACACCGTGACGTTCGAATGCGCCGGCAATGGCCGGGCCAAGCTCACTCCGCGCCCGGTCAGCCAGCCCTGGCTGGAGGGTGCGGTCGGCACTGCCACCTGGACCGGCACTCCGCTCGCCTGGCTGCTGCGCACGGCCGGCATCCGGCCCGGCGCGGTCGACGTCGCGTTCGCCGGCGCCGACCACGGACTCGAGCGCGGCGTCGAGCAGGACTACGTGCGCGGCCTCGCTGTCGACGACTGCCTGCGCGACGAGGTGTTGCTCGCCTACGAGATGAACGGGCTGCCGCTGCCGCCGCAGCACGGGTTCCCACTCCGGCTGGTGGTGCCGGGCTGGTACGGGATGGCGCAGGTCAAATGGCTGACCGCGGTCACGGTGCTGGACCGCTCGTTCGATGGGTTCCAGAACGAGGTCGCCTACCGCTACGTGGAGACCGAGGACGGCCCCACCGAGCCGGTCACCCGGATCAAGCCGCGGGCGCTGATGATCCCGCCGGGTATCCCCGACTTCATGTCCAGGGATCGGATGGTCGACGCCGGCGCGGTCACGCTCGAGGGCCGGGCCTGGTCCGGCTGGGCGCCGATCGCCCAGGTCGAGGTGAGCGTCGACGGTGGCGAGACGTGGAAGGCCGCCGAGCTGGGCGAGCCCGGCGAGCGCTGGGCCTGGCGGCACTGGAGTCATGCGTGGGAAGCCGAGCCTGGGACCTACCGGCTCGCCGTTCGCGCGGCGGACGAGGCCGGCAACGTCCAGCCGGTCGACCAGCCCTGGAACCGCCAGGGCGTGGGCAACAACATGGTGCAGCAGATCCCGGTTACGGTCCGCCCCGCCTAGTGCTGATCGAAGCGGCGGTGCTGTCCGCTCCGCGGACCCCGGTCGCCATCGAGACGGTCACGCTCGACCCGCCGCAGCGCGGCGAGGTGCTGGTGCGCTACCTGGCCAGCGGCGTCTGCCACTCCGATCTGCACGTGGTCGACGGCGAGTGGGCCCGGCCGATGCCGGTGGTGATGGGCCACGAGGGTGCCGGCGTGGTGGCGTCGGTCGGCGAAGCGGTGACCGCGGTCCGGCCCGGCGACCGGGTAGTGCTCAGCTGGGTGTACCCATGCGGAGAATGTCCGGTGTGCTTGCGCGGGCGTACCTGGCTGTGCGAGCAGACCAGTGCGGGCCGGCACGTGCTCGCCGACGGCGGCACCCGTGTCCGCCGTGCGGACGGCACCAGCCTGTACCAGTACCTCGCGATCGGCACCATGGCCGAGGCGGCGGTCGTCCCGGCCGCCGCCTGCGTCCCGATCTCCGCCGACGTGCCGCCCGAGGTGGCCGCGCTGATCGGCTGCGCGGTCGCCACCGGGATCGGTGCCGTGGTGAACACCGCCCAGGTGCCGCCGGGCGCGCCGGTCTGCATCGTGGGTTGCGGTGGAGTCGGGCTGTCCGCAGTGATGGGCGCGGCGCTGGCCGGCGCCGGGCCGATCGTGGCGGTCGACACCGCCGAGCCTGCGCTCGAGCTGGCTCTGGCGGCCGGGGCCAGCGATATCGTCCCGGCGACCGACGGCTGGGATGACCGGGTCCGCGAGCTCACCGGCGGGGTGGACTACGCGTTCGACTGCATCGGCTCGGCTGCGGTGGTGGCGGCGCTCGGTGGGATCTTGGCCCCCGGCGGCACGATCGTGCTGGTCGGGATGACCGCGCAGGGAGAAACCGTGCCGGTTGACGGATACCGCTTTCCAGATCGCGGATACCGCCTGCTCGGTTCCTCATACGGCTCCTGCGTGGCCGCGCTCGACTTTCCCCGGATCGCGCAGCTCTACCTGGCCGGCAAGCTGCCGCTCGATCTGCTGGTCACCCGCCGGATCGAGCTGACCGGGGTGAACGACGCGCTCCAGGCGATGCGGGACCGCGCCGGCGGTCGTGCCGTGATCGTTATGTAGCTCGCAGAACGCGACGACCAGTCCCGACGTCCATGCGGTAACAGTTCGCGGCACGTATGGAGGTGCGTGATGCGCAAGGTTACCGTCGCCCTCCTCCTTGGGGGGCTCGTGCTTCCGGGCGCGCTGCTGGTGTCAGCGGCGTCGGCCTCGACCGCGCCGGCCGCCGCGGCGCCGAGTTGCAGGGTCACCTGGGGCTCGCTCGGCAAGACCGCCGGCTCCTACACCCGGGGCCCGGTCATGGGCGCGCGCGCCGCCCAGCACGCCTGCTTCGATCGGTTCGTAGTGGACCTCGCCGGCAAAGCGACCGGCTACCGGGTGGGGTACGTGACTGAGGTTCGCCAGGACGGTTCGGGCCGGCCAGTGCCACTGCGCGGTGCGGCGAAGCTGCGCCTCATCGTCAAGGCCCCGGCCTACGACAACTCGGGCAACCCGACGTTCCCGGCCACCAAGTCCGAGTTGGTGGATGTGTCCGGTTTCCGGACGCTCCGGCAGATCGCTGGCGCCGGATCGTTCGAGGGCCAGACCACGATCGGCCTGGGAGTGCGGGCTCGGCTGCCGTTCCGGGTGTTCGTCCTGGACGGACCGGGCACCGGGTCGCGGATCGTGGTCGACGTGGCGCATCGCTGGTAGCACCTCACCACGCAGGGCCCTAGATCGCGTCCCAGCGGAAGAACCGGGACGCGATCAGCGCGACCGCCGCGCCGAACGCGAGCAGCGCGGCCATGTGCGGGAGCACGCTGAGCGGCCCGTCGCCGCGCACCATCACGTCCATCATGCCGTCCCGCAAGTAGCCGAGCGGGAGCACATGGGACAGCCCCTGCAGCCAGCCGGGCGCGCCGTCTAGCGGGAAGAACGCGCCGGACAGGAACGCCATCGGCAGCACGACCAGGTTTGCCGCGGCCGCGGCCGCGTCAATCGTCTTGGTCAGCGAGCCGATGAGCAGGCCGAGGGACAGGAACGCGAGTGTCCCGCAGATGATCAGCGGAATCGCCATCCACCAGGAGTCGGCGAGCTTCAGCCCGAAATACGGCAGCACCGCGATCCCGAGGAAGACCGCGGTCTGTCCCATCGCAATCGACAACGTGGTGCCTACCCTGGCCCCGACCACGTCGGAGGTCTTGATCGGCGCGAGCCGGAGCCGGCGCAGGATGCGCTTCTGCCGCCAGCCCACCAGGGTGAGCGCGGCGCTGAACGTGGCGCCGGTCGCGATCGCCCAGCCGAGCAGGCCCGGCGTGATGTACTGGATCGTCTTCAGTGACTCGTCCTCCACCTGTGCGGACTGCACCGTGAACCTCGGCGGTTGCCCGGTCACCGCCAGGTTGGCGCGCTCCACGATCGAATTGACCAGGCCGAGGACGTAGCCGGCGGACACCTGGTCGGCAGCCGAGTAGTGCACGACGACCTGGTCGCCCTGCTCCTCGACCGCCGCGTCCGCATCGCCCTTGCGTACCTGCTCCAGCGCGGCCTCGGCGTCGGTGCTGTGGGTAAACGTGGCCACGTCGGCCAGGCCGGCTTTGGCCTCGGCCGGCATCTGGTCGAACACCGCGACCGGGCCGATCTCGATGATGTCCGCCTTCGGTGCACCCGAGTCTTTGAACAAGCCGCCGAACAGCACCAGGAACATCAGCGGAAACAGGAGCGTGAAGAAGACCGCGGTCCGGTCCCTGAGGAACCCGCGCATCATGGCCAGCGACAGTGGCCGCAGTCCGCGGCTCATTCCCGGTACTCCCGTCCGGTCAGCTCAAGGAACACGTCCTCCAGGGTCGCGCCACGTACCTGCAGGCCGCGCAGCGCGTCCCGATCGGCCAGTGCCGCCAGCACCTCCGACGGCGACCGGGTCGCGATCGTCAGCGAGACGCCGTCGTCGGTGACCTCGGCGTCGGCGGCCAGCGCCTTCGCCTCCGGCGCGGTGAGCAGGCCGGACTCGATGCTGATCCGGACCGGGCTGTCCAGACCGCGAATCAGCTCGGCCGGTGCGCCCAGCTGCAGCAGCCGGCCGCGGTCGACTATCGCGACCCGGTCGCCGTCGGAGGTGCTGGCGGCACTGGCCGATCGGGACGCGCTGCGCGGCCTGCAGGTACGTGGCGCGACCCTGGAGGACGTGTTCCTTGAGCT
>DATAFN010000201.1:0-1649 GCA_036257435.1 Actinomycetes bacterium | reverse complement strand
GACAGCTGCTTGCACGGCTGGCACCAGTCCGCCCAGAGGTCGAGCACCACCGGCACCGTCAGCGAGCGGTCGATGACCTCGGCCTGGAAGTTCTCCTCGGTGACGTCGATGACCCACGAGCCGCCCGGCTGAGCCGCCCCGCCGACCGCGCCTGGCGCCGACCCTACGGCCGACAGATCTACCGCTCCATGCACAAACCCCGGTTCCTGCGCCATGCCCACCATCTTGCCTGTCCCCTCCGCGCCAAGCCACAGGTGCTCCGCTCGACCAGCTCATCCGGCCGAATCCAGTCGGCACTCGAGCGCCACCCGGCGGATGTTCCGGCCCAGACCAGGCCGCGCTGGCCACCAGTGCCGACGGCCTGGGAGCACCTTGTCAAGCAACCGAACGTGGCCGCTCGTGCCGGTCCCGAGGCCGCCGCGGTTAGAACCGTGCCGGTTCGGAGTAAGTGCCCCAAATTGAGCGAAGTCCGTCGCAGATTTCGCCAAGCGTTGCTTCGGCCCGCACCGCGTCGAGCATCGCCGGGATCATGTTCTCCTCGGTTCCGGCGGCCGCGATGAGCCGGTCCAGTGCCGACCGCACGGCCGCGTCGTCGCGGTGTCCGCGCCGCTCGGCCAGCACCCGGCGCTGCTGAAGCTCTACCTCGTGGCTGATTCGCAGGATGTCCAGCGGCTGCTCGACCGTCTCGGTGTAGCAGTTGACCCCGACGATCTTCTTCTCGCCCTTCTCCAACTGCTGCTGGTAGCGGAACGCCGACTCGGCGATCTCGGCCATGAACCAGCCGTCCTCGATGCCGCGCAGGATGCCGGACGTCATCGGACCGATCGGGTGCTCACGCTCGGGGGCGAGCTCGCCCATCTCCTTGATCCGCGCGAAGATCGCCTCGGCCTCGGCCTCCATCCGGTCGGTCAGTGCCTCGACGTACCACGAACCACCGAGCGGATCGGCCACGTTGCCGACCCCGGTCTCAGACATGATCACCTGCTGGGTCCGCAGCGCGATCTCGGCGGCCCGCTCGCTGGGCAGTGCGAGCACCTCGTCCAGTGCGTTGGTGTGCAGCGAGTTGGTGCCGCCCAGCACCGCGGCCAGCGCCTCGATCGCGGTCCGGACCACGTTGTTGTCCGGCTGCTGAGCGGTCAGCGAGACGCCCGCGGTCTGGGTGTGGAAGCGCAGCCGCTGCGCCTTCTCGGTCTTCGCGCCGTACCCGTCGCGCAGCCAGCGCGCCCAGATCCGCCGGGCCGCACGGAACTTCGCGATCTCCTCGAAGAAGTCGATGTGCGCGTCGAAGAAGAACGACAGGCCGGGCGCGAAGCTGTCGACGTCGAGCCCGCGGGACAGCCCGAGCTCGACGTAGCCGAACCCGTCGGCGAGCGTGAACGCGAGCTCCTGGGTAGCGGTCGCGCCGGCCTCGCGGATGTGGTAGCCGGACACCGACAGCGGCTTGTACGCCGGGATCTGCCGCTCGCAGTACTCCATGAGGTCGCCGATCAAGCGCAGGTGCGGCTCCGGCGCGAACAGCCACTCCTTCTGCGCGATGTACTCCTTGAAGATGTCGGTCTGCAGCGTGCCGTTGAGCACGGACGGATCGAATCCCTGCCGCTCCGCGGCCACCACGTACATGCAGAAGATCGGCACGGCCGGGCCGGAGA
>DATAFN010000180.1:0-4455 GCA_036257435.1 Actinomycetes bacterium | reverse complement strand
CGCCACCCCTAGTTGTTACCGATCATTACTGCCGTTCGCGCGTAACAAATCACCCAAAACGGGATCATTTACACACTGCGCCGGTAATGATCGAAATGCTGGGCGAGTCGGCGGTTATAGCGGGATGTTGCCGTGCTTCTTCGGCGGTAGCGTCTCGCGCTTGGTCCGCAGCGTCCGCAGCGCCCTGATCACGTACGAGCGGGTGTACGACGGCGGGATGACCGAGTCGACGTAGCCGCGCTCGGCGGCGATGTACGGGTTGGCGAGCCTGTCCTCGTACTCGGTCACCAATTGCTCGCGCATTGCTTCCGGGTCGTCGGCGTCGGCCAACTCACGCCGGTACAGGATGTTGACCGCGCCCTGGGCCCCCATGACCGCGATCTGCGCAGTGGGCCAGGCCAGGTTGATGTCCGCGCGCAAATGCTTGGAGCCCATGACGTCGTAGGCGCCGCCGTACGCCTTGCGCGTGATGACGGTGACCTTCGGCACGGTTGCCTCGGCGTATGCGTAGATCAGTTTTGCGCCACGCCGGATGATGCCGTTCCACTCTTGGGACGTGCCGGGCAGGAAGCCGGGCACGTCGACGAACGTCAGCACCGGGATGTTGAACGCGTCGCAGAAGCGTACGAACCTGGCCGCCTTCTCGGAGGCGTCGATGTCCAGCGTCCCGGCGAACTGCATCGGCTGGTTGGCGACCACCCCGACGGAGTGCCCCTCGACCCGGCCGAATCCGCAGATGATGTTCGGGGCGAACAGTGGCTGGATCTCCAGGAACTCCTCGTCGTCGAGGACGTGCTCGATGATCCGATGCATGTCGTACGGCTGGTTCGCCGGGTCCGGGATCACCCGGTCGAGCTCGCGGTCGGCCTCGGTGATCTCCAGCTCGCCCTCGGCCGGGAAGCTCGGCGGGTCGGAGAGGTTGTTGCTCGGCAGGTACGAGACCAGCGCCTTGACCCACTCGATGGCCTCCTTCTCGTCGGAGGCCATGTAGTGCGCGTTGCCCGACTTGGTGTTGTGCGTGCGCGCCCCGCCCAGATCTTCGAACCCGACGTCCTCGCCGGTAACCGTCTTGATGACGTCAGGGCCGGTAATGAACATATGCGAGGTCTGGTCGACCATGACGGTGAAGTCGGTGATGGCCGGGGAGTACACCGCGCCGCCGGCGCACGGGCCCATGATGAGCGAGATCTGCGGGATCACCCCGGACGAGATGACGTTGCGGTAGAAGATCTCGCCGTATAGCCCGAGCGAGACCACGCCCTCCTGGATCCGGGCGCCGCCCGAGTCGTTGATCCCGATCATCGGGCAGCCGGTCTTGAGCGCGAGGTCCATGACCTTGACGATCTTCTCCCCGAACACCTCGCCGAGCGATCCGCCGAAGACGGTGAAATCCTGCGCGAACACGCAGACGCCGCGGCCGTCGATGGTGCCGTGGCCGGTCACCACGCCGTCGCCGTACGGCCTGGACGCCTCCAGCCCGAAGTTCGTCGAGCGATGCCTGGCTAGCTCGTCCATCTCGATGAAGGAACCGGGATCCAGCAGCGCCTCGATCCGCTCCCGGGCGGTCATCTTGCCCTTGGCGTGCTGCTTCTCGACGGCGCGCGCCGAGCCGGCGTGCACCGCCTCGTCGTTGCGCTGGTCCAGGTCGGCGATCTTGCCCGCCGTCGTGTGGATGTCGATCTCGCCTGCGGTCATGTCGCCCTCGCTCGTGCCGGTGTAGCCGCTTGGGCAGCGTACCGAGGGCAGCCGCGGTGCCCTGCCGCCGCCTAGGCTGTGCCGGTGACATCGCCATATCGCGATCTCGATCGGCCACCGTTGCGCGAGGCCGACCTGCGCCGCGCGTTGCTCGCGCCGCGTGGCGCGGTCAATCCGGGGTTGTGGCGGGACATTCGGGTCGTCGCCAGCTCGGCATCCACGAACGCCGACCTGCTCGCGGCCGCGACCGCCGGCCGGCCGGAGGGCACGGTGCTGGTCGCCGAGGAGCAGACCGCCGGCCGGGGGAGGCTGGATCGCGACTGGACGGCGCCTGCGCGCTCCGGGCTGACGTTCTCCGCGCTGCTGCGTCCGAGTCGGGTGCCACCGGCCCTGCGAGGTTGGCTGCCGCTGCTGGCGGGCGTCGCGGTGGTCGAGGCGTTGACCGCTCTCGCCGCCGACCTGCCGGTCCGGCTCAAATGGCCGAACGACGTGCTGGCCGGCCGGACGGAGCACAAAGTGGGCGGGATCCTGGTCGAACTGGTCGGCGATGCCGCGGTGGTTGGGATCGGGCTGAACGTCACGCTGCGCACCGACGAGCTGCCGGCGCCGTCGGCAACCTCGCTCGCGATCGAGGGTGCGCAGGTCGATCGCGACTCGTTGCTGCGCGCGGTGCTGCGCCGGCTGGCCGGCCGCTACGAGTTGTGGGTCGCGGTCGCCGGCGACCCGGAGCCATCCGAGCTGCGCACCGCCTACCTCGAGCTGTGCGGCACACTCGGCCGGCCGGTGCGGGTGGTGCGAGCGGCGCAACCTGACCTGCTTGGCACCGCCACCTGCATCGATGGCTATGGGCGGTTGGTGGTGGACACGGCGGACCTGGGGCGGCAAATTGTCGGAGCCGGAGATGTGATCCACGTGCGCTGACGTGTCAGGATTCGCTGCAGTCTCTGCATTGTCAGTCGCACGTCGTCGCGGATGGGAGCACTCCCATGGGATATCCGACCCGGTTGCTCGGCACGGACGAGGAGATCCACCTCACCCTGCGGCCGCACTGGAAGGCGCTGGTCGGCCCGATATTCGTGCTGGTCGTGACCACCGCGGGGGCCGGCATTCTGGCGGCGTTGGTGCCGGACGGCGATGCGAGGCGGTGGCTGACGCTGGCGATCGCGGTGGTCTGGCTGATCATTGTCGCCAGGTGGGTGCTGTGGCGGCTCGCGGCCTGGTACTCCACTACGTATGTAATCACCAACAAGCGGCTCATCCTCCGCACCGGCGTGCTCTCCAGGTCCGGCCATGACGTGCCGCTCAACCGCATCAACGACGTGGCGTTCGCGCACAGCTTCTGGGAGCGGTTGCTCGGCTGCGGCACGCTCGTGGTCGAGTCGGCCGGCGAGCGCGGCCAGCTCACCCTGCACGACATCCCGCGGGTCGAGGAAGTGCAGCGGGACCTGTATGAGCTGGTCAACTACGGCCGGTCCGATGCCGCCCGGATGGACCAGCCGGACTACGAGGGCCGGCCGCCCGCCGAACGCGGCGACGGCACCTGATCGTCGCGATCGTGCGCTGAGCTAGCCTCGGGTCGTGAGCGAGCGGAGCGAGCGAGCCGGCAGGCAGCGCGGCGTCCCGCCGGTTGGCCGAGCGGAGCGTGGCTGACCGTGGGGGAGACGTACGAGTACCTGCAGGTGCACCGGCACGACCGGGTCGCCGAGATCGTGCTCGACCGGCCGAAGGCGCACAACGCGCTGTCCACCGCGATGGCCCGCGAGATCGCCTCGGGCGCCGCGACGGTGGCTGCCGACCGGGAGATCCGCGCGGTCGTGCTCAGCTCGGCGGCGGAGCGAGCGTTCTGTGTCGGCGCCGACCTGAAGGAACGCAACTCCTACACCGACGACGACCTGCGCCGGCAGCGCCCGGTGTTTCGGGCCGCGTTCGGCGGGATCCTCGATCTGCCGGTGCCGGCGATCGCCGCGGTGCACGGCTTCGCGCTCGGCGGCGGCCTGGAGCTCGCTCTGTCCTGCGACCTGATCGTGGCGGACGAGACCGCGGTGCTCGGGCTGCCGGAGGTAACCGTCGGGGTGATTCCCGGCGGTGGCGGCACCCAGTTGCTGGCCCGGCGGCTGGGCTATTCGCGCGCCGCCGATCTCATCCTCACCGGCCGCCGGGTGGACGTCGCCGAGGCGGTCCGGCTCGGTCTGGTGGACCGGCAGGTCCCGGCCGGTACGGCGACCGCGGCCGCGCTCGAGTTGGCCGCAACGATCGCGGCGAACTCGCCGGTCGGGGTGCGCAATGCCAAGCGCGCGCTCCGGCTCGGGACGGACGGTTCGCTGGCCGCCGGGCTCGAGATCGAGGACGCCGCCTGGCGGTCGACCGCGTTCTCGGGCGACCGGCACGAGGGTGTGGCCGCGTTCAACGAGAAGCGCACGCCGGATTGGCCGGGGGAGTAGATGTCAGACCTGCCAGCTGCCATGTCGGTCCGTGAGGTCGGGCCGCGGGACGGCCTACAGAACGAGGACCCGGTCTCGACCGAGGCCAAGGTCGAGCTGATCAACGCGTTGTCCGGCACCGGAGTGAGCCGGATCGAGGCGGTCTCATTCGTGCACCCGAAGGCGATCCCGCAGATGGCCGACGCGGACGCGGTGTGGGCGGCGATCGATCGCAATGCCGCGGTGCGCTACTCCGCGCTGGTGCCGAATCTGCGTGGTGCCCAGCGGGCGCTGGACGCCGGGTTCACCGAGATCGAGGTGGTGGTTTCCGCGTCGGACA
>DATAFN010000158.1:0-5746 GCA_036257435.1 Actinomycetes bacterium | reverse complement strand
CCGGCCGTCGCCGGCATCGCGCTGGTGCTCGGCATCGTCGACGTCATGCGGGACCGGCCGGGCTGGGTCAGCACCGGCCGGATGCCTGGCATGGGCGGGTTGCTCACCACGCTGCTCACGGTGCAGGTCGGCCTCGTCCTCATGCTCATCCTGACCACGCTGGTGCTACGGCAGATCGCGCCGCTGACCGGCAAGCGGGCCGCGTTCCGGGGGCTGGCCGCCCCGGTCATCGCCGCGCTCGGTTGGTATCTGGGCACCGCGTTCACCGCCGGTGCGGTGTTCCAGGTCGCGGACTGGCTGGACAGCAAGGCGACCCCGGTGGCCGGCCAACCGGGTCCGGGTATTGCCGGCCAGTCCGATGTGGAGCCGCCGGAGATCTACGCCTGGGGTGCGTTCGGCTTCACCGTCGAGGTCGCGGTGCTCCTGCTGGTATCGCTGGTGTTCGCCGCGTTCGCCTGGTCGTGGATCCGGCGTGCCCGGGTCGAGGTCCGGCGGGAGTACGGCTCGACGCTGACCGACGCACACCCGCGCCGCACCAACCAGATCGCGGTAGCCCGCACCCTCGGCCGCCTGGTCGACGCGGCGCCGTGGGTGCTATTCGCGCTGGTCGCGCCCGCGACCGTGCTTGCCGCGGCCACCGCATGGTCCGTGCTGTCCCATCACGGCAGCCCGCTGGACTGGGTAGATCCCGATGCGGCAGGGGTGCACGCCCTGGTCAAGTGGTCGATCACCATCGGGTTCTTCTTAATCGGCGTTTTCGCGCTGGCGCTGATCGCACTCGGCCGGTACGCCTATGGCGACGGCCGGATCCGCAGGCTGGTCGGTGTGCTGTGGGACATCGGCACGTTCTGGCCGCGGACCGCGCACCCGCTAGCGCCGCCCTGCTACGCCGAGCGGGTCGTGCCGGATCTGCTCTACCGGATCAAAGGCTGGGACCCCAGCAGCGCCGGCACCATCTTGTCCGGGCACTCGCAGGGTGCCGTCATCGCCGCGGCCACCGTGTTCCAGCTGCCGGACGAGGAGATGAGCCAGGTCACCCTGTTGACCTACGGCGCCCCGCTGTGCCGGCTGTACGCGCGCTACTTCCCGGCCTACTTCGGTGAGGACCAGCTACAGCAACTGGCAGACCGGGTGGACTGGCTCAACCTGTGGCGGCGAACCGACCCGATTGGCAGCGATATGGACCTCGGCGTGGTCGGCGTGGACATCGAGCTCACCGACCCGGCCGGGTTCGACCGGCGACCGGGCGACCCGGAGTACCCGCGGATCTACGCCCACTCGGACTACCAGGGCGATCCCGGCTACACAGCCGCGCTCGACCTCATCCGCCGGTCACCGGTGCCGGCCCGGGTAGAGCAGCCCTGATCTGTGCCGCGAGCTCGGGGCCGGTCAGCTCGAGCTCGGCCAACAGCTGCGGGCGCTTGCCGTGCTCGAGGAAGCGCTGGGCGATGCCGAGGTCGCGCAACGGCACGCTCACACCGGCGTCCCGCAGCGCTTGGGCGATCGCCGCGCCGACCCCGCCGACCCGGCCGTTGTCCTCCACCGAAACGACCAGTCGGTAGCCGCGGGCCAGATCCACCAGGGCCGGGTCGACCGGCTTGACCCAGCGGGGGTCAACCACGGTGATGCCGAGCCCGCTCAAGGCCAGTAGCTCGGCCGCCTCTAGGCAGGCCGGAGCGAGTGCTCCGATCGACACGATCAGCACGTCCGGGTCCGGGTCGCGGCGCAGCACGTCGACCCCGCCGATCCGGTCGAGCGCGGGCAGCTCGGGACCCACCGCGCTCTTGGGGAAACGGAGCACGGTCGGCGCGTCGGTCACCTCGATCGCCTCGCGTAGCTCGGTGCGCAGCGTTGCCGCGTCGCGGGGGGCCGCGATCCGCAGGCCCGGGACCACCTGCAGGATCGACATGTCCCACATGCCGTTGTGGCTCGGGCCGTCCTCGCCGGTGACCCCGGCTCGGTCCAGGACGAACGTGACCCCGCAGCGGTGCAGCGCCACGTCGAGCAGCACCTGGTCGAACGCGCGGTTCAGGAACGTCGCGTAGATCGCGACCACCGGATGCATGCCGCCCATGGCCAGCCCGGCCGCCGAGGTGACCGCATGTTGCTCCGCGATTCCGACGTCGAACACCCGCTCCGGGTAGGCGGTGGCGAACCGATGCAGCCCGACTGGGATCTGCATCGCCGCAGTGATGCCGACCACATCCGCTCGATCCGCGCCAATCTTGAGCATCTCCTCGGCGAACACCGACGTCCACGACGCGCCGGACGCCGCGATCTGCACGCCGGTCTCCGGATCCATCACGCCGATGCCGTGGTACTGGTCCGCCTCGTCGTTCTCGGCGGGCGCGTAGCCGTTGCCCTTGCGGGTGATGCAGTGCACGATCACCGGGCCGCCGAAGCTCTTCGCCGCGCGCAACGCCGCCTCGACCGCGGCGATGTCGTGACCGTCGATCGGCCCGACGTACTTCAGCCCAAGATCCTCGAACATGCCCTGCGGCGCGACGATGTCCTTGATCCCCTTCTTCACGCCGTGCAGCGTCTCGTACAGCGGATGACCCACCACCGGGGTGCGCTCGAGCACGTCCCGCCCCCAGTCGAGGAACCGCTCGTAGCCGCGCGTGGTGCGCAACGTGCCCAGGTGGCCGGCGAGCCCGCCGATGGTCGGCGCGTAGGACCGCTCATTGTCGTTGACCACGATCACAATCGGCCGGTCCTCAGCGGCGGCGATGTTGTTCAGCGCCTCCCAGGCCATACCACCGGTGAGCGCGCCGTCGCCGACCACTGCGACCACGTGCCGGTCGGTGAGCCCGCGCAGCTGGAATGCCTTGGCGAGCCCGTCGGCGTAGGACAAAGCGGTGGACGCGTGCGAGTTCTCGATGACGTCATGCTCGGACTCCGCCCGGCAGGGATATCCGGACAGCCCGCCTGCCTGCCGGAGCTTGGCGAACGCGGCCCGCCGCCCGGTCAGGATCTTGTGAACGTAGGCCTGGTGCCCGGTGTCGAAGAGGAGCTTGTCCCGTGGCGAGTCGAAGGTTCGATGCAGGGCGATGGTCAGCTCGACCATGCCGAGGTTGGGGCCGAGGTGTCCGCCGGTGCGGGCCACCGACTCGACCAGGAAGCTGCGGATCTCGGCCGCGAGCTCGGCCAGCTGCTCCGACGGCAGCGCCCGCAGGTCGCTCGGGTCGCTGATCGTCTCGAGCAGGCTCACCTGCTCCTCCTTGCCTCATCCGGTACTACCTGGTGCGCGATCCCCCGAGTGTAAGCGCCCCTCGCTCGGGCCTGGTTCACCTGCCCAGGGCGTGGGCGATCCTGACCCCGCGTCCGGGCTGATCCGGGCAGGAGCCGGTCTTGATAAGGCGGGCTTCGACAACCGGGTCGCGGACGCATATGTTTCCGTCAACGGGGTGGGCGTTGCCGGTAGTCGGCCTCTGGCGGATCGAGAGCACCGATCCTGGGACAGCCGAGATCCTTGCCAGGACTCGCGAACTCGCGGCCGCTCTAGCCGAGCAGTGAGCGCAGCACGTACTGCATGATGCCGCCGTGCCGGTAGTAGTCGGCCTCGCCAGGCGTGTCGATCCGCAGGAGCGCGCGGAACTCCTTGTCATCGGCCCTGACCAGCACGTCCGCCGGCGCCTGGCCGTCGTTGAGCTCGGTTGCTCCCCGAATGGAGAACGTCTCCTCGCCGGTCAACCCGAGCGTGTCCGCCGATTCGCCCGGCGCGAACTGCAACGGCAGCACACCCATGCCGATCAGGTTGGACCGGTGGATGCGCTCGTACGACTCCGCAATGACTGCGCGCACGCCGAGCAGCGCCGTCCCCTTCGCCGCCCAGTCGCGCGAGGATCCCGAGCCGTACTCCTTGCCGGCCAGGACCACCAGTGGGGTGCCCTCGGCCGCGTAGTTAATCGCCGCGTCATAAATAGTCGCCTGCTGGCCGCGACCGGCCGCCGAGAAGTCCCGGGTGAATCCGCCTTCGACGCCGGGCACCAGCTTGTTGCGCAGCCTGATGTTTGCGAACGTCCCGCGGATCATCACCTCGTGGTTGCCGCGGCGGGAGCCGTAAGAGTTGAAGTCGGCGCGCTGTACCCCGTGCTCGATCAGGTACTGCCCGGCCGGAGACTCAGTCTTGATCGAACCGGCCGGCGAGATGTGGTCGGTGGTGACGGAGTCGCCGAGCGAGGCCAGCACCCGTGCGCCGGTCACGTCTGCGACCGGGTCCGGCCGACGGGTCATGCCCTCGAAGTACGGCGGCTTGCGCACGTAGGTGGACTCGGGAGCCCACTCGAAGGTCTGCCCGGTCGGCGTCGGCAGCGCCTGCCACCGCTCGTCTCCGGCGAACACGTCGGAGTAATCGCGGGTGAACATCTCAGCCGCGATCGCCGACTCGATGACCTCCTCGATCTCCGCGCCCGTCGGCCACAGATCACGCAGGTACACCGGGGCGCCGGCACTGTCCAGCCCGAGCGGCTCGGTTTCGAAGTCGACATCCATCGACCCGGCCAGCGCGTAGGCGACCACCAACGGAGGCGAGGCCAGGTAGTTCATCTTCACGTCCGGGTTGATCCGGCCCTCGAAGTTGCGGTTACCGGACAGCACCGCGACCACCGCCAGGTCGTGCTCGTTCACCGCGGCACTGACCTCGTCGGGCAGTGGGCCGGAGTTGCCGATGCAAGTCGTGCAGCCGTACCCCACCAGGTGGAAGCCGAGCTTCTCCAGATACGGGGTGAGCCCGGCCCGCTCGTAGTAGTCCATGACCACCTTCGAGCCGGGGGCCAGCGTGGTCTTCACCCACGGTTTGCGGGTCAGGCCGTGCTCGACCGCTTTCTTGGCCAGCAGCGCGGCGCCGATCATGACCTGCGGGTTGGACGTGTTGGTACAGGAGGTGATCGCGGCGATGACGACCGAGCCGTGGTCGACCTCGGTGTCCGCACCGTCGATCGAGACCCGCACCGGCCGGTGGGTCCGGTCCGAGTCGGCCGCGGGCGCCGGTCCACGGGGCGCGCCGTCGCCGTTGTGGCCGTGGTAGGCCGGGGCGTCACTGGCCGGGAACGACTCGGCCGAGGCTTCGTCGACGCCGGAGGTGAGGTGCTCAGCGGGGTCATTGGTCACGAACTCCCGAAGCGCGGCTCGGAACGACTGCTTTGCCGTGCGCAGCGGCACCCGATCCTGTGGCCGCCTGGGCCCGGCCAGCGACGGCTCCACCGAGGCCAGGTCAAGCTCGATCGTGTCGGAAAACGCCGGCGTGGCCGCCGGGTCGTGCCAAAGGCCCTGCTCCTTCGCGTATGCCTCCACCAGCGCCACATGGTCCGGCTCGCGGCCGGTCAGCCGCAGGTAGCGCACGGTCTCCTCATCGATCGGGAAGATAGCGCAGGTGGAGCCGTACTCCGGGCTCATGTTCCCGATCGTGGCCCGGTTGGCCAGCGGAACCGCAGCCACTCCCGGCCCGTAGAACTCGACGAACTTGCCGACCACGCCCTGCTTGCGCAGCATCTCGGTGATCGTCAGAACCAAGTCGGTCGCGGTGGCGCCCTCCGGTAGCTGGCCGGTCAGCTTGAACCCGAGCACCTTGGGGATCAGCATCGACACCGGCTGGCCGAGCATGGCCGCCTCGGCCTCGATCCCGCCCACGCCCCAGCCCAGCACTCCCAGGCCGTTGACCATGGTGGTGTGCGAGTCGGTGCCGACCAGGGTGTCCGGATAGACGAGCCCACCGCGAGCGAAGACCACCCGGGCCAGGTGCTCG
>DATAFN010000132.1:0-3457 GCA_036257435.1 Actinomycetes bacterium | reverse complement strand
CGTGCGGATGTGTCCGCGGGCGTAGAAGTCGCCACCGCACATCGCGAACTCGTCCCGCTCGACGGCTTCGATCAACTGAGAGCGGATCCGGGTGCGTTCGCTGATCTCCGCGACGGATACGCCTGCCTCGGAGCGGGCAGTGGCCAACGACTCTCCGATAGTCACGTTGATCCTCCGCGACCGAAGGCCGTGTTACGTGGGGCAGAGTCCGAAATAGCGGTCTGTTGATCCGATGCGCCGACGGGCGTACGAGTCCACGAATCCCGGCGAGTCCCGCCGGGTTCACGTGCCGACCGCCGGAACGAAAATACCGGGAAACCGGGCGTTTCTCGACTGCCCGGAGGGTGCCACTGCAAAGATCTGCCGGCGAGCCGATCAGAGTTCGGCGACCGGCTCCGTAGTGGAGTCGAAGACGTCGTCGCGAGCGGCCGACAGTGCGGTCAGCAAGGCGCCCTGGAGCACGGAGTTGCCCTCGACGGTACTCACCCGCACCTCGACCCGAAGCGGTGAGATGGTACTGGCGCCGGCCTCCACTCGAGCGGCCAGTTCCTTGCCGCCGGCGCGGCCGATCTCGCCGGCCAGAACGACCAGACCGGGATCGAGGACCGCGCAGACGGAGGCGACCCCCACGGCCAGCCGCTGGGCCAGCTCGTCGAGGAACCTCCGGCCGTTGCGGCCGGAGCCGAGCGCGTCCGCCACCGATTGCTCCGGGCTTGCCGGCGGAAGGCCGTGCTCCCTGGCGAGCGCCTGCACCCCGATGCCGCCGACCAAGGACTGGAACGCGCCCTCGACCACGCCCGGTTCGCGGCGGACCGCGGTGACCGGCGCCCCCGGTACCGGCAGGTACCCGATCTCGCCGGCGCCGCCTCCGGCGCCCCGGTGCAGCCGGCCACCGATCACCGTGGACAAGCCGACGCCGCGGCCGACCCAGATGAGCGCGAACGAGTCCCGATCAACCGCGACCCCGTGGTGGAGCTCGGCGACCGCGGCAAGGTTGACGTCGTTCTCCAAGCTGACTCTGCGACGCAGATCCACGCGCAGCGCAGGCAGCAGGCCGCGGTGCCAGCTGGGTAGATCGGAGGCGAATGCGAAGTCACCGGTCGCCGGGTCGACCAGGCCCGGAGTTCCCACCACCAGGCCGTGCAGCCGGTCCAGGGTGATTCCGGCGACTCGGCCGGCCCGCTCCACCGCCTCGTGCAGCACTGCCACCGGATCCTCTACGCCGGCGATACCGAGCTCGGTCTCGGCGACCCTGTGGCCGGTGATGTCCGCGACCGCCGCGCCGATAGACCGTGGGCCGACATGCAACCCGGCCACATACGCGGCGGACGGAACCACCGCGTATAGCCGCGCGTTCGGGCCGCGACCGCCCTCGGTCTCGCCGACCTCGTGCACCAGACCGCGGGCCTCCAGCCGAGCCAGCAGCTGAGCCGCGGTCGGCTTGGACAGGCCGGTGAGATCGCCGATCTGCGTACGGGTGAGCGGACCGTGCTCGATCAGCAGCTCCAGCGCGGCTCGATCGTTGATCGCGCGCAGGAGCCGGGGAGTGCCGGGCCGTTGCGGCATTGTTAAACTTCCCCCTATTCATTAGGAAAGTTTCCTGTTAGATTCAGAACGCTAGGTCGCGGCGCCGGACCAGTCAAGCAGTTCTTCTCCGGTGTGGCAGCGTGCTTCGCCCGGTCATACCGGAGCGGAGCTGGGCAAATCGTCAAGAATGCGAACCGGACGATCCGGGAGGAAGGCGTGAAGACAAGGCTCCTGGCTGTGGCAACCATCGCCGCGGCATCGCTCGTCCTCGCCGCCTGTGGCGGAGACGACGAGCCGGCGCAAGTGGCGCCGGCAGATCGCACAGGCACGCTGAACGTATGGCTCATGCAGGATGCCGAGGGCGACGCATGGGCCCCGGTCGTGGAGCAGGCGACCGCCAAATTCAAGCAGACGTACCCCAATGTCAACGTTCAGGTCACCATCCAGCAGTGGGAGGGCATCGGAGACCGGCTGACCACCGCCTTCGCCGGAGCCACGCCGCCCGACGTGGTGGAGCTCGGCAACACGCTGGCGCCGGCATACGCGGCCAACGGCGCGCTCGCCGACATCACCGGCAACAAGGGTGAGTTCGAGAACTCCGGCACCTGGCTGCGCACGCTCCAGGACGCCGGCACGTTCGACGGCAAGCTCTACGCGGTGCCGTACTACGCGGGCAGCCGGGTCATCACCTACCGCACGGACATGTTCGAGCAGGCCGGCATCACCGAGGTTCCGACCAGCATGGACGAGCTGAAGGCAGCCGCCGACAAGCTCAACGCCAAGTTCGGCAGCGACCCCAACTTCTCCGCGTTCTACATCCCGGGTCAGCACTGGTACCTCGCCGGCGCGCTGATCGCGGACCAGCAGGGCGCGAACCCGGCGCCGTGGGCCGGCTACACCGACGGTCACTGGGCCGCGAACGTCACCACCCCCGAGTCGATGGCCGGGCTGACGCTGTTCCAGGAACTGGCTAGCAAGTACTCCAAGGCCGACCCGACCGGTAACGAGGCCGACCAGGCCAACCGGATGGGTGGCCAGGGCAACATCGCGATGTTCTACGGCGCCGGCTGGGAGATGGGCGTCGTGACGAACGAGGAAGATGGCGACCCGAAGCTCGCGGACAAGCTCGCCCAGTTCCCGCTGCCGTCGGTCACCCCGGGCCAGCCGGCTCCGGCCTTCCTCGGCGGGTCGGTGCTCGGAGTAGCGCAGAAGTCGACCCAGCAGGACCTTGCTCGGGCCTGGATCGCGGCGTACACCAGCAACGACATCCAGACCGCGCTGGTGAACGCGACCGGCTCGGTGCCGAACACGACCACGCTGCTCAACCTGCAGCCGGAAAACCCTGCGTTCCAGGCCGCAAAGCGCACCTGGTTCGTCCCGACCTCGCCCGAGTGGGCGACCGTCGAGGAGCAGCAGGTGCTGCAGAACGCGCTGGTCTCCATCGTCAGCGGCACCGCAACGGTAAATGACGCCGCGGCCACTCTGAACCAAGAAGTGGACTCCATCCTCAACGGTTCATGATGAACGCTGGGCGGGCGCTCGCCGCGAGCGCAGCGCCCGCCCAGTCGCCACGGCGCGGGCCCGCCGGACACCAGGTCCGGCGGGCCCGCGCCGTCCCGGCCCGGCCCTTTGCCCGGCGTGCGGCGACCGCTAGCGGATGCAGACTCGAGGAGGAAGCATGAGCGCCGTGGATGCGCCACCGCCGCTTCCGACCCGGACCGTGCGGGAGCAGGAGGCAGGTCTCGCCGATCAGATCGGCGACGAAGACGGGCGCACCGGTCGGACCAGGGTGACCCGGTGGCGGCCCGGTCGGCGTGGGCTCGGTCGCTCCGGAGGCCCGAGCCGGACCCCACGCAGCCTGCCCTATCTCATGCTGGTCCCGGCCCTGCTGGTCCTGTTGGGCGTGCTTGGCTACCCGGTCGCCTACCTC
>DATAFN010000130.1:0-7555 GCA_036257435.1 Actinomycetes bacterium | reverse complement strand
CCGAATCCCGGCAGATCAGGCGCGACCGAATCGAGAAGATCGCGCAACACGCCCATCAGCCGGGCCCAGTCGAGCGACGAACCGCCGAGCCCGTGCACGAGTACGGCCGGCTCGCCACCCGACCCGGTCGGCTCGGCGCGCCGCAGTGTCACCTGTTGCGCGCCAACCTGAACGGGTGCCGCCGGCCACGTGAACGGGCCAGTGGACATGCCTCAACTGTACCCACCGGCGATCTTCGAGACCCGCGCGGAGCCCCGGGGACCGGACCGCGTATAGGCTGCCAGGACACGACCTCGCGACGGAAGGAACTGCCCGTGTCCGAGATGGACCTGCATTCCGACGACGGGGTCCAGGGCCCGGCGACGTCCGAGGAGAGCGCACTGGATATCGAGGCGCCGGAAGCGGACGCAGCCGAGCAGCACACTCCGGTACGGAATGCCGAGAACGGCAACGCCGCATCGGTACCGCTGGAAACCAACGAGGCCGACGCCGCCGATCAGCGCCGGGTCGTCGAGCTCGACGAGGACGACTACCGCTAAGGCCAGACGACTACCGGTAGGCCGCGAATCCGACGTCGCGAGTCCAACTCCGCGGGTCGCTACCGTCGCGGCCCCTGGTCAGGCGCTGCGCCGGCGCCCCTTCGAGCCCTGAGGCGTGCCTGTGTCGGGCTCCTTTGCCGGAGCCTTCTTCGCCGTCTTTCGTGCCGACTTCTTCGCGGCGGTGCGCTTGGCCGCCGGCTTCTTGGCAGGCGCCTTCGTGGCCGGGGAGCTCTTGCTGGTCTTCGCCGCCGGCACCTTCTTGGCCGGCGACTTCCGCGCGGGCTTGGTTCCTTCCGACTCGGCCGGCTCGCCTCGGCGGCGCTTGGCCTCCTCGACGCTGCGTCGCAGCGCATCCATCAGGTCCACGACCTCGCCGGGAGCCGGCGTGGCGGCCTCCTCGCGCACCGGCCGGCCGGCGGCCTTGGCCTCGATGACCTCCATCAGCGCCTCGCGGTAGGCGTCGGTGTAGGCCGACGGCTCGAACTCGCCGCTGAGCGTGGCTATGTACGACTCGGCCATCGCGACTTCCTGCGCGCGCACCTCGACATCATCCGAGGGAGCGAACGCGCGGGCGTCCCGCACCTCGTCCGGCCACAACATCATCTGCAGCACCAGCACATCGCCGGCCGGCCGCAATGTGGCCAGCGACTCCCGCGACCTAAGCGCGACCTTGACCACCGCCACCTTGTCGGTCCGGCGCAGCGCGTCGCGCAGCAGGACGTACGGCTTGCCCCCGGGCCCGTCCGGCTCCAGGTAGTAGCTGCGCCCGAAGTTGATCGGGTCGATGTTATCCGAGTCGACGAACTGCAGCACCTCGACCGAGCGGCTGGACGCCAGCGGGAGGTTGGCCATGTCCTCCTCGGTCAGCACGATCGTGTCGCCGTCGGGCAACTGGTAACCGCGGGCGATGTCGCGGTAGGGCACCTCGTCGCCGTCGATCTCACAGATGCGCCGGTAGCGGATGCGGCCGCCGTCGCTGACGTGGACCTGGTGCAGCGATACCCCGCGCTCCTCCGTGGCCGCGTACAGCTTGACCGGAATAGTGACCAGTCCGAAGGAGATCGCGCCCTTCCAGATGGTCTGCGGCATGACATCTCCTCATGCGTCCGTGATCAGTGTGGCCCGTTCCATACGGTGCGCCCTTGCCCCAATTTGGGGAATCACGTTCGAATGGTCGCGGCTCGGCAGGAATTTCGCCACCCATCGGCTCGACATATACCTCAAAATCAACGAATGACCCAGGCGACGGCGGTGGACCTTGAGTAGCCAACGCGTAGCCGTAGAGATCGACGGACGCCGGCTCTCGCTGAGCAACCTCGACAAGGTCCTCTACCCGGAGGTGGGGTTCACCAAGGCCGAGGTGATCGACTACTACACCCGGATCGCCCCGGTGATGCTGCCGCATCTCACCCGCCGCCCGGTCACCCGGAAGCGGTATCCGAACGGGGTGGACGGCGCGTTCTTCTTCGAAAAGAACGCGCCGTCGCACACTCCGCGATGGGTGCACACGGTCACCCTGCCGGTGCCGGGCAGCACCATGGGCCGGGAGGAGATCACCTACGTCGTCGGCGACGACCGCGCAACCCTGGTATGGCTGGCGAACCTGGCCGCGCTCGAGCTGCACGTGCCGCAGTGGCAGGTCAAGCCGCGCGGCGCTGCCGCCCCGCCGGACCTGCTGGTTTTCGACCTCGATCCGGGTCCGCCGGCGACCGTGGTGGCGTGCGCGCAGGTCGCGCTGATGCTGTCGGAGCTCCTCGCCGAGGACAAGCTGACCGGCTTCCCGAAGACCTCGGGGGCGAAGGGCATGCAGGTGTACGTACCGATCAAGCCAACCTCGGACGAGCGCACCTCTGGGTATGCCAAACAGCTCGCCGAGCTGCTCGAACGCCGTCACCGTGAGCTGGTCGTGGCCCGGATGGACAAGCGGCTGCGGCACGGCAAGGTGTTCGTGGACTGGAGCCAGAACAACGCCGCAAAGACGACCGTTACGCCGTACTCGCTGCGCGCCCAGGCCGCGCCGACCGTGTCCACGCCGCTCACCTGGGCCGAGGTCGAGGCATGCGACGATCCGACCGACGTGCGCTTCCTGGCCGGCGACGTGCTCGAGCGCGTGGACCAAGTCGGTGATCTCTTCGCCGAGCTGCGAGCCGACAAGCGAGCCTCGCTGCCGACCACGCCGCGGGCCAGCAAGGAGTAGCCAGCCAGCCCGCGGCGCCACCGGGCCCGGACCGCGAGGCCCGGGCCAGAATGTGGATGCCTGATCACGGATATCGGGACACCGAGGCTTAGGATGAGGCCGAGCACGCGCCCGGTACCTGACCAGCACGCCGGCATTAGCGTGATCACCCTTGGGAGTGCTCTGTGACCGCTTTGGATGACGTCCGCCCGCGCGGGGGGCGCCTGCCGCGGCCGGCCCGGCGGCTGCAGTTGCTCGGGGCGGCGCAGGAAGTGTTCGTCGCGCAGGGCTACCACGCCGCCGCGATGGACGACATCGCAGATCGAGCCGGGGTCAGCAAACCGGTGCTCTACCAGCACTTTCCCGGCAAGCTCGAGCTCTATCTCGCGTTGCTCGAACAGCACACCGAGGCGCTGGTGGAAGCGGTCAAGGAGGCCCTGGAGTCCACCAACGACAACAAGCAGCGGGTGACCGCGACCATGGAGGCCTACTTCGCGTTCGTCGACGATGACGCAGGCGGGTTCCGGCTGGTCTTCGAGTCCGATCTGACCAACGAGCAGGCGGTCAGGGAGCGGGTCGACCGGGCCACCCAACGGTGTGCCGAGTTGGTCAGCCGGGTAATCGCCGAGGACACCGGCCTGCGCGGCGAGGAGTCGATGCTGCTTGCGGTCGGCCTGGTCGGGATGGCCTCGGTGACCGCCCGCTACTGGCTGGCGACCGCCGGCAGCATCCCGCGCTCGGCCGCGGCCGAGCTCGTCGCCACCCTGTCCTGGCGTGGGATCCGCGGCTTCCCGCGCAAGGACGAGGCGCATGCCGACGGTGGCGGTCACTTCGGTCTCGGCTAGCCTGCACTGGTCAAGGTGGTTCGTCCCCGCACCCGTAGGGCGCCGGTGGGCTGGATTCCGGAGGGCAGGCGGGTGGAGGTCAAGATCGGCGTGCAGCACGTCGCCCGGGAGCTGATTATCGAGAGCTCCCAGACCCCAGACGAGATCGAGGCCGCGGTCAGCGCGGCGCTGAAGGACGATGACGGGGTGCTTACCTTGGCCGACGAGCGAGGCCGCAAGCTACTCGTGCCCGCTGAGCGGCTGGCGTACGTCGAGATCGGCGAGCAGGTTGAGCGGAGGGTCGGCTTCGGCGCCATGTGAGCGGGTGTTGTTGTCCCCGACGCGGTGCCCCGGACCTGGGCATCAGCTGCGCCGCCGGGCGCCCGAGCGCGCCGGTTCAGCCGTTCGTGCCGAGCCCGGGTCCCGATTCGGTCAGGCGGACAGTCCGAGCGCGGCCATCCGGCGGGTGTGCGCTTCGGTCAGGCGAGTGAACACCTTTCCGACCTCGGCCAGGTCGAACCCGGCCGGCACCCGCTCGGAGACGAGCAGGTTCGCCAGTGCATCGCGCTCCGCGGCCACCCGCTGGGCCTGGCTCAGCGCCTCGCCCACCAAACGCCGTCCCCACAGCGCCAGCCGGCCGGCGACCCGAGGATCCGCCTCGATGGCCTTTCGCACTCGGTCCACCACGAAGTCGGCGTAACCGGTGTCCTCCAGTACGCTGAGCACGAGCTCTCTGGTCCGCGCGTCGACCAGCACGGACACCTCGCGATAGAAGTCGGTGGCGATGCCGTCCCCGACGTAAGCCTTGATCAGGCCCTCCAGCCAGTCGCTGGGCGCGGTCCGGGCGTGGAACTCCTCGAGCGCGGTAACGAAGGGCTCCATCGCGGCAGCGGGATCCTCGCCCAGCTCGATCAGCCGCTCCCGCAGCCGTTCGAAGTGGTGGAACTCGGCGGCCGCCATCGCGGCCAGCTCGGCCTTGTCGGATATCCCTGGCGCGAGCCTCGCGTCCTCGGCCAACCGCTCGAAGGCCATCAGCTCGCCCAGCGCCAACACGCCGAGAAGATCGACAACCGCAGCTCGGTACTCGGGGTCCTGATCCAGCACCTCGGTCATGGCACGGCAGCGTAACTGCTCAACTCGGGCACGGAGCCGGTAGACTGGTCCGGACCGCACCGCAAATCGGGGCGGGCGACCTGCGCCGGCACGGCGCAGCAACTCTTATGACCGGCCACGCCGGTCGACCGGTTCGAATCCGCGCGAGCCACGGGGCGCGATCCCACTGGGATCAGATTCGCGAGCGAGCCGGCAAAACGTGTAGAGGAAGTACCCTGATCACCTTTTCCGACTTAGGAGTCGTACCGGAGATCGCCGACGCGCTGGATGCGGTCGGGATCACCCACCCATTTCCGATCCAGGAAATGACGCTGCCGATCGCGCTTCTCGGCGCCGACGTGATCGGCCAGGCCCGCACCGGCACCGGGAAGACGCTGGCGTTCGGCGTGCCGCTGCTGCAACGCATCGTGAGCCCGCTGGACCGCGCCGCGTTCGCCGACCTGGCTGCGCCGGGCAAGCCGCAGGCGTTGGTCGTCGTGCCGACCCGCGAGCTCGCGCTGCAGGTCGCGGGCGATCTCAAGCTGGCCGGCGCCAAGATCGGCGCGCGCGTGCTGACCGTGTACGGCGGGCGCGCCTACGAGCCGCAGATCGAGGCGCTCGCCTCCGGAGTCGAGGTGGTCGTCGGTACGCCCGGTCGGCTGCTCGACCTCGCCGACCAGGGCCGCCTCGACCTCGGCCACGTCAAGGTGCTCGTGCTCGATGAGGCCGACGAGATGCTCGATCTCGGCTTTCTCCCGGATGTGGAGAAGCTGATCGGCCAGACCCCAGAGAACCGGCAGACCATGCTGTTCTCGGCCACCATGCCGGGTGCCGTGGTCGGGCTGGCCAGGCAGTACCTCCGGCAGCCGACCAACATCAGAGGTGAGGCCGGGCACGAGACCGCGATCGTCCCGCAGACCGTTCAGCACGTGTTCCGGGCGCACGCGCTCGACAAGATCGAGATGATCGCGCGAATCCTGCAGGCCGAGGACCGCGGGCTTGTCATGATCTTCTGCCGGACCAAGCGAACCGCGCAGAACCTCGCCGACGATCTGGCAGAGCGCGGTTTCGCCGCCGCTGCGGTACATGGCGATCTCGGCCAGGCCGCCCGCGAGCAGGCGTTGCGGGCGTTCCGGAAGGGCAAGATCGACACGCTGGTGGCCACCGACGTGGCCGCCCGCGGTATCGACGTCGAGGGCGTTACCCACGTCATCAACTACCAGTGCCCGGAGGACGCGAAGACCTACCTGCACCGGATCGGACGCACCGGCAGGGCCGGCGCCTCAGGGGTAGCGGTGACGTTCGTCGACTGGGACGAGCAGCACCGCTGGTCGCTGATCAACCGAGAGCTAGGGCTGTCCTTCGACGAGCCGATGGAGACCTACTCGACCTCCGAGCACCTCTACGACATGCTCGGCATCCCGGCCGGGGTTACCGGAGTCCTGCCGACGGCGGCGCAGACCCGCGCCGGGCTGGCCGCCGAGGAGGTCGAGGACCTCGGCGAAACCGGTGCCCGCCGGACCCGGACCGCCCGGCGCGGCGACCGGCGCAGCCGGGCCGACCGGGACGGCCGTAGCGGTCCGGGTGGCCACGCCGACCGGGACGGCCGCAGCGGTGGGGGTGGCCGAGGCCGTGGGGGCGGTCGCGATGGTGTGGATGGTCAGGTCGACCGGCGTGGCCGGGACACCGCGAATGGCACGGAGTCGAGTGCCGGCAATGCGTCCGACGGTAAGGATCCGAGCCGTTCGGTCCGCGACGGTGTCGCCGTCGACCCTGATGGTGCTGGCCCAGGCAACGACACCGGTCACGAGCATGGCTCGCGGCGGCGGAGCCGGATCCGCCGGGACGGCGCGGCCGATCGCGCACCCAGTACCGGCCGTACCCGAATCAGGTTCCGCGCCGGCGTTCCGGTGAATGTCGAGCCGGCCGATACGACTGCCGCGGTGGCAGCACCGGCAGGCACGAACGGTTCGATCCAGCCGGCTCGGTCCACGCGGCGCCGCAGGCGCACGCGGGCGGGTCAGCCCAGCGCCGAGTCGTAGTCGTGGCGGGGCGAAGCCGACCGCCATCAACCCGGTCGTGAGCGACTTAACCGTCACATCTGACCGATCCACAGGGACGGCGCTGCGTGCTGGCATCGCCGAGCGAGAGCCTGAACTGACATCATCGCCGGGTGAGCACTCCGCGGTTTCTCGATCTGCCCAAGTGCGCCCACCCGGCCAACATCTCGACCGTGCGCGGAACGTTCGCCGCGCACATCGCCCGGCCGGGCAAACGCACGGCGCTGCGCGGTGTTGCGCTGCTGGTCCCGGGCTTCACCGGGTCCAAGGAGGACTTCATCGGCATTCTGGAGCCGCTGGCCAACCGCGGCTACCGGACAGTTGCAGTCGATCCGCGCGGCCACTACCAGACACCCGGGCCGCCCGACGAGGCCAGGTACGCGATGGAGGAATTAGGCGCGGACCTGGTCGAGGTGATCGTCGCGATCGCACCCACCGACGGGCCGAGCAGGCAGGTTCACGTGGTCGGCCATTCGCTCGGCGGGGTGATGGCCCGGTACGCCGCACAGGCCAGACCCGATCTGTTCCGCTCCCTCACGCTGCTCTGCAGCGGCCCCCGCGCCCTGTCAGGCGCGCCGGCCGACCGGGTCGCCCTACAGCTCGGCGCGCTCGAACAGTTCGACCTCGAGAAGGTTGCTGAGCTGCGCGAACTGACCGGTGCCGGCAGCCAAAACCCGCCGCACATCACCCGGTTCCTGCGAACGCGGTTCACCACGAACAGCAGGGCGGCACTGCTGGCCGAGTCCCGCTACCTGCTCAGCGCCATCGACCGGATCGACGACCTCGCTGCCGTGCTTCATGAGACCGGACTGCCGACCCTGGTCACGCACGGTACCGGCGACAATGCCTGGCCGGCAGAGGAGC
>DATAFN010000058.1:0-5900 GCA_036257435.1 Actinomycetes bacterium | reverse complement strand
GGTCCGCATCGACTCGTCCAAGCGCACGATCGCGGTCCGGTACTAGCCCCGGTCGGACACGACACCGGACCAAGCAGTCGCGCTCTGACCACGACCTATCCTGGGTCGGTGGTCGCGCAGTGCACGATCGAGGACCGGTGGCCAGGGCTGCCAATCGCCGAGTGGCAGGACACCCGAGACACCCTCCAGCTGTACACCCAGATCGTCGGCAAGATTCGGCTGGCCAACGAGCCACTTGTCAACCACTGGTGGAACGTGCCGCTCTACGTCACCGCTCGTGGGCTGACCACCTCGCTCATCCATCACCCGAGCGGACCGGCCTTCCAGATCGACTTCGACTTCCAGGATCATCGTCTCGAGATCACATCTGTGGACCGGCAGCGGCGACGGCTTGCGCTGGAGCCGCGGCCGGTTGCCGACTTCTACGACGACGTCATGCGAATGCTCGATGAGCTCGGGGTGGCCACCGAGATCTGGCCGGTGCCGGTCGAGATTCCCGGTGCGATCCCGTTCCGGGCGGACCGCGATCATCATGCGTACGACCGTGATCAGGTCCACCGGTTCTGGCTCGCGCTTGTGGCGGTCACGCGGGTGTTCAAGCGGTTCCGGAGCCGGTTCATCGGGAAGGCCAGCCCGGTCCACCTGTTCTGGGGTGGCCTCGACCTTGCCGCTACCCGCTTCTCCGGCCGGACCGCTCCGCCGCACCCGGGTGGCGCCCCCAACTGCGGACCGCACGTCATGCTGGAGGCCTACTCGCACGAAGTCAGCAGTTGCGGGTACTGGCCAGCCGGCTCCGGCGAAGGGTTGTTCTACTCCTACGCCTATCCCGAGCCGCCCGGCTTCCGAGACGTCGACGTCCTGCCGGCCGGTGCCAGGTACGACGACGAGTACTCGGAGTTCGTCCTGCCGTACGAATTGGTCCGGGCCGCGCCCGATCCCGATCGCGTGCTCCTCGACTTCTTGCAGAGCACGTACGAGGCGGCGGCCACCACCGCGGCCTGGGACCGCGCCGCGCTCGAACGCTCGCCCACCACCTGGTACACCGAGAGTCCGGAGGCGCCGTGATGGCCGCTACCTGTGCCCATCTGGACACGATCGAAGACGTCGAGCCCTCAAGCACCGGCTGCGAGGACTGCCTGCAGATCGGCGGGCGGTGGGTGCACCTACGGCTGTGCATGCGGTGCGGTCACGTCGGGTGCTGCGACAACTCCCCGAACCGGCACGCCACCGCACACTTTCACCAGCACGCCGACCATCCGCTCATCCGCTCCTACGAGCCGGGCGAGGACTGGTGGTGGTGCTATCCGGAGGAGCTGTTCTTCGAAATCGACGGCGCGCCACCGGCACCGTCGCACCCGTAGCCGTCAGCCGACAGTCGGATCGGCGACCTGACCGATGAACAGCGGCGTACCGGTCGGCTTATGCACGATGGCGAACGCGAACGGGTGGTCAGCGCGGGCAATCGGCGGTCCGCATCCGGCGCAGACGCGAAACGCGATGCCGGTGACCGCGGCGGCCTCGGTGCCGCTCTCGTCCACCGCGATGTTGGCGCGGTGGATCGCTTGGTCGACGTATAGACCCCGGTCAGAGATGCCGGGAAACTCGTCGAGCGCGGTCAGGCCCAGCTTCTTCAGCGGTTTCAGCAGTTCGGTCGTGGAGCCGAAGTCCCACTTCGGCAAGAACAGCCCGACCTCTTGCGGCCGCAGCTCGGCGCGTACCTGGGCGAGCACAGCCGGGTCGAGCAGCGCGCCCGGGTCGGACCCATCGGTCGGGATCATGACGAGCATGCTGAGGTCGCTGTCCGCGTACGGGAGTTCGACCGCCTGCCAGCCATTACCTCCCGCGAAGCCAAGATCCGGAGCGAGGACGTGCATCATGTCGGCCTGGACGGTGCCGCCGTCCGCCTTGGTAAAGCGCGCGGGCTGGGCTTTGTCGAACCGGTTGACCCAGTCGCCCTTGAAGTAGACGGCGTTGGCGAGCACCAGCCGCGTGTTCTCCGGGATCTCGTCGAACAGTTTCGTGATCCGACCCGCAGTGTGCTCCTTGACCCAGGCGTCGATCAGCGCCTTGGCCCGGGGTGAAGTGAAGTCGATGCCGGTCATCCCGGCGCCGTACTGCTTGGCTAGCGTGCGCAGGAACGCTTCCTTGACCGGCAGGCGGTGCTGGACGAACAGGCCATTGGCGATCGCAACGAGCGGAGCCGCTGGCTCGGCGCCGTCACTGGTACCTCGGCTCGGCGTCGTGGTCGGCGGCGCGCCATCGATGGTCACCAAATCACTGGTGAGCGCGTTGAGCGCGGCGTGCGGCCCGTCCGGTGGGAAGCCGAAGATCCGGTCCAGCTGATCGGCGGTCGTTCCGGCGGCGCCGGCGCGGGCCATGCCCCAGGCGGTGTCCAGGCTCAGCGGCGACAAAACGATGTTCCGGTCCGGGGCGGCGATCTGCCGGTAGAGGTCGTAGCCGAACTTGGTCATCCCGGCGACCGTCGGGCCGACCGACACGTTGGCCGGCGTTTCCCGGCTAACCCCGGTGGCGACCAGCGGGGCCAGGTCAGCACCGGCGACAACCACCTGGCCGCCGCTGCTCGTGGCGCCACCGGTGGAGCAGCCCGCGACCAGCAGGCCGGAGATCAGGACGGCGAGAAGCTGCAACGGAATCGCCGGGCGTGCCGGCATCGTCATCACCTCGATGAGTCCCACGCCATCAGCCCTTGGACGCCGTTGCGTGCGGCACGGTTCCCGCCGGTGATCCTCTCGGTCACATCATGATCTGGTGAACCAGATGCCGGATAACCGGACGAGCATGTCGCAGCCCCGGCCGTAGGCCGAGTACACCAGGCCGCAGTCGCGAAGTCATCGCTATGCTCGGCGCGCGCCGGATAGGCAAGACGCGGCGGCATGGCCGCCCCGGTGGTCAGGCAGCCTCGATGAAGTCCTCGATCATCGGTACCAGCCACTCGGTGCGGTGGACGAGCGTGATGTGGGTGGTGCCGGGCAGGACGGCCAGCCGGGAGCTCGGCAGTCCGGTGAGATCTCCGACCACCCCCCCGCCGAGTAGCCGGAACGTCTCGACCGCGTGCTCCGGTCGGACGATGTCGGAGTCTCCGATCACCACCATGACCGGCTTATCAAGTGCGCGGATGGAGTCGGCCGACCATTCCGGGAGGTCGCGGTCCATCTCCTTGATCTTCTCGATCAGTACCGGCCAGTCCTCGGGTCTGGGCGCCACCCGGGCATATGACTCCTCGAACGGCGTACCGGCCAGGTGCTCCGGCTGCAACCCTTCGATCCCGCCGAGAACTTCGGGATGCAAGCCCTGGAGCTGGTAGGAGAAGGAGCCGAGAATGAGCCTGCGCACCAGGTCCGGGTAGTCGAGGGCCAGCTGGAAGGCGACGGCTGAGCCGCTGCTGTAGCCGAAGATGTCCACCGTGCCGATACCGAGCTGCACGAGCAGCGCGACCGTGTCGTCCGCCCAGTTCTTGATCCGCAACGGTCGGTCGATGTCCGCGGTATGCCCGTGTGCCTGTTGCTCGATCGCGATGACCTGCCGGGTCTTGGCAAACGCCGGGATCATCCGGCCGAAGTCGACCTCGATCGTGGACAGGTTGCCGTGAAGGAGCACCAGCGGGCGTCCGCCGTTGCCGTGGACCTCGTAGTACATCAGGCCGTTGACGTTGGCGTAGGTCATGCCTGCCCTCCAGGAGTTGGCGAGCGGAGACGAGCACCCCGGACACCGCACGGGCGATGTCCGGCCACCCCAAGCACGATCAACCTAGTCGACGGCGTGCCGCTCGCTGCCGACTACCTCGCCGGCGGCCAGGTGCAGCACCTCGAACTCTCCCTTGGCCAGCCATGGCTCCGCCGGTGAGGCGGTGCCCAGGCGCGCGCACGTCCAGGCGAGCAGGCGCGGCAACTCCTCGCCGTGCCCGCACAGGACCGCGGACGCCCGTTGGCCGATCAGCTCCTCGACCAGCTCTCGCGAATCCTCGGCCTCGTTGGACAGCGAGAGCGCCTTACTGATCTCGATCTCGGCGCCGATCGAGTCGGCGTACCAGTCCAGCGTCTGTACGCACCTCTTGGCCGGAGAGCTGATCAGCCGGCGGGGGCCGAAGCAGCCGAGTAGCTCGGCCAGCGCGGCGGCCTGCTCCTCCCCGGAAGCGTCCAGCGGCCGGTCCCGATCGGGTCCCGACCAGCGGCGCCGGTCGCCGGCCCGGGCGTGCCGGACGAAGATGAGTGGCACTGTGTCCGGGCTGGCCGCGGCGAAGCCCTCCAGGGTGAGCGCGTCCCGGCGGTAGGTCAGCCGCTGCATCGCCTCGGCCAGCGGAAACCACGCCAAGTCGTCGACCTCATCGGTGATGTAGAAGCCGGTGTCGGCGTTGATCGACGCGGCCCAGTAGTCCACCCGCTTCGGCCGGTTGTTCCTGAGGTAGCCCTGCGGCGGTAGCGGCCGGCCGAGCGTCACCTCGGACCCGGTCTCTTCCCAGACCTCGCGCACCGTGGCCAGCAGCACGTGCTCACCCGGCTCGAGCTTGCCCTTAGGCAGCGTCCAGTCGTCGTAGCGAGGTCGGTGGATCAGCGCAACCTGCGGTTTGTCCGGCGGACCTCGCCAAACGACCGCACCGGCGGCACGGATCAGGTCGAATTGGTCAGCCATCGACCAGCCTCCAGCGGCGAGCATCGATCAGATGCTCCTGGATGTCCAGCAGCGGGGCACCACGCCCGCCGCGACGGCGGCGGGTCCACCGGCCGTCGGAGTTCAGCCGCCACGAGGTCGTCGAGCCCGACATCGCCAGCTCGATCAGCTCGCGCAGCTCCCTGATCTGGTCCGGGTCGACGACCCGGACCAGCGCCTCGACCCGCCGGTCCAGGTTGCGGTGCATGAGGTCGGCACTACCGAGCCAGGCCTCAGGATCACCGCCGTTACCGAATACGAAGATGCGCGAGTGCTCCAGGAAGCGGCCCAGGATGCTGCGCACTCTGATCGTCTCCGACATGCCAGGCACACCCGGCCGCAGCGAGCAGATGCCACGCACCCAGATATCGATCGGCACGCCGGACATGGACGCCTTGTACAGCGCCTCGATGATCCCCTCGTCGACGAGCGAGTTGACCTTGAACTGGATGGCGGCCGGCAGGCCCTGCTCGTAGTTGCGCGCCTCCCGTTCGATCCGCTCCACCAGGCCGGGGCGAAGACTGTGCGGACCGACCAGCAGCCGCCGGTACGCCCGGTGCCGGCCGAAGCCGGACAGCTGGTTGAACAGGTCGGTGAGATCCTCGCCGATGTCGAAGCTCGAGCTGAGCAGCCCGAAGTCCTCGTACAGCCGAGCCGTCCTCGGGTTGTAGTTGCCGGTGCCGATGTGGCCGTAGCGGCGCAGGCTGCCGTCCGGCTCGGCCCGGATGACCAGCGCGAGCTTGCAGTGCGTCTTCAATCCGACGACGCCGTACACGACGTGCACGCCGGCTTCCTCGAGCTTGCGCGCCCATCGAATGTTGGCGCGCTCGTCCCACCGCGCCATGATCTCGACCAGGACCAGCACCTGCTTGCCGGCCTCGGCGGCGTCGATCAGCGCGTCCAGGATCGGCGAGTCGCCGCTGGTCCGGTACAGCGTCTGCTTGATCGCGAGCACCTGCGGGTCGGCTGCGGCTTCCTCGACAAACCGCTCGATCGTAGTGGCGAACGAGTCGTACGGATGGTGGATCAGCACCTCCCGCTCGTCCAGCACACTCGCGACCGTGGACTCGTCCGGCAGCGACGCCTCGGCCGGGACGAACAGCGGATATTTCAGGTCGGCTCGGTCCAGATCGGCGGTCCCATGCAGACCGCTGAGGTCGAGCGGTCCGGGCATCCGGTAGATGTCGTTCTCCTCGACGCCGAGTTCGGCGGCCAACCTGGTGAGGATCTCG